>JBBQWD010000055.1:0-8380 GCA_038210945.1 Gemmatimonadales bacterium | reverse complement strand
GACTCCCAGGCGGCTGCGATCATGGAATCGATTGCCGCGCGCGCCGTTGCATCCCCAATGCCTGGAAGCAGCATCAGCAGGCGGTACCAGCTCACCTCGTCACGCGGATTCTCCAGGATGCGGAGGAAGGCAAGAACGTCTTTGACGTGCGCTGCCTCCAGGAACTTCAGTCCGCCCCATTTCTCGAACGGAATCTTCCTGTTCGTCAGCTCGATCTCCAGGTCGGCCGACATGTAGCCCGCACGGAACAACACCGCGATCTCTCGCAGCGGCGTTCCTTCTTCGTGGAGCTCGAGGATACGATCCACCACGAACTGAGTCTGTTGCTGCTCGTCGCGCGCCGCCACGAGCCACGGCACCTCTCCGCCAGTGCGCTCTGTCCACAGATTCTTCGTAAAACGCTCCGCAGCCCGCGAGATCAGCGTGTTCGTGACGCTCAGAATCGGCTGCGTCGACCGGTAGTTCTGCTCGAGCGTGACCGTCGTCGCGCCCTGGAATTGCCTCGGGAAATCGAGAATGTTTCTGAAGTTGGCGCCGCGAAACGAGTAGATGCTCTGCGCGTCGTCGCCAACAACCGTGATGTTGCTGTGTGTGCTGCACATCCCGCGAAGTATCCGCGCTTGAAGAACGTTCGTGTCCTGGTACTCATCCACGAGGATGTGGTCGTACATGCCGGAGATCTTCTTCGCGAGCTCGGGTGCCGCCTCGACCAGAAGGGCCCAGAACAACAGCAGGTCGTCGTAGTCTACCAGATTCCGCTCCTGCTTCCGGCGCGTGTAGTCGGCGTAGATCTTTCCGAAATCCTCCAGGTAGTCGACGAACTGGGCGTAGCTGTCGCGAACAATGTCCTCGATGGAAATGCCCGTATTGAGATGTCTGGAGTACACGTACTGCAGCGTCTCTTTCTTCGGAAAGCGCTTCGCCTTGGCAGCGTAACCCAGCTGCGCACGCGAAAGCTGCATGAGATCGGCGGAATCGCCCTGATCCATGATCGTGAAGTCTTTTGCCAGTCCGGCGGCCGGTCCGTAGCGGCGCAGCAGCCGGTGCGCAGTGGCGTGGAACGTTCCGCCGTGCACCCGCTTGCTGTTGCCGCCCACGAGCCTCTCGGCTCGGGACAACATCTCCTGCGCCGCCCTGCGCGTGAAAGTGAGCAGGAGTATGCGCTCGGCCTTTACGCCGCGCTCGATCAGATAAGCGACGCGGTACACCAGTGTGCGGGTCTTCCCGGTACCGGCTCCGGCGATGATGAGGAGCGGGCCATCACCGTGAGTCGCCGCGGCGGCCTGCTGCGGATTCAGCTCAGTGGAGAAATCCCGTGGAGACGACGCAGCTTCCGCTCGCGGACGCGGCGGATAGACTTTGAGCGTCTCGGTCACGCCACGCTCTCGAGCAGCGCCGAGCGTGAGGTGACGACCGCGGTAAGGTCGAACGCTTCAGCGAATTTTGCGGAGACCCTGTCTCTGACGTCTTGGGCTGAGACGTCCGAACCAATTTCGCGGGCGATCGAAGTCATGACGACTCCACTGATGCCGCACGGGACGATCAGATCGAAAAACGAGAGGTCGGTAGTGACGTTGAGCGCGAAGCCGTGCCAGGTAACCCAGTCGCGGGCGTGAACGCCGATCGACGCGATCTTTTTTCCCCTCGTCCACACCCCGGTGAAGCTGGGATTGCGTTCACCAGGAATGCCGTAGTCGGCGAGCGCGTTGATCAGCGCCTCTTCGATTTTGCGAAGGTACCAGTGCAGGTCCTGCCGGTGCCTCTTGAGATCGACGATCGGATAACCGACGAGCTGCCCCGGGCCGTGAAACGTCACGTCTCCACCGCGCTCGACTTCGAAGAGCTCCACGCCGTGGGCTTGCAGGAACTCGGGCGAAGCGACGAGGTGCTTTTCCTTCGTTGACCGTCCCAGCGTGACGACCGGAGGATGCTCCATCAACAGCAATACGTCCTGCGAAATGGCGCCGGAGATTCTGTCTCGCGCTATGCTGCGCTGCAGCTCCAGCGCTTCCGCATAAGGCATGCGGCCCAGCGGGACCGTCAATAACTCGCGCTCAGCCACTGGACATCACCCTAATCACGCGTGGAGCATCTTTCCGAGGGAGTCGAGCGCCGCTTCCGCAACGGCTTCGGAGAGGGTCGGGTGCGCGTGGATGGCGAGATCCACTTCCTCGACGGTGTACTCATTCTCACGTGCCACGGCAAGCTCGTGGATCAGCTCGGTAGCGTGCGCGCCGATGATGTGAGCGCCGAGGATCTCGCCGTACTTGGCGTCGCGGATGATCTTGACGAAGCCCTCCGTCTCCCCGGATGTGCGAGCTCGGCCATTGGCTGAGAAGGGGAACCGACCGACCTTGTAGTCGATCTTCTTCTCTTTAACCTGTGCCTCGGTCAATCCAATCGACGCGACTTCGGGGTGGCAATAGGTGGCGTTGGGGATATTGCCGTAGTTGACTGCGTGCACATTCTTCTGACCGGCGAGGAACTCCGCGAACACGACGCCCTCGCGTTGGCCCTTATGCGCGAGCATTGGCGGGCCAGCGACATCTCCGATCGCGTAGATGCCTTTGACGGAAGTCTCCATCCGCTCGTTGATCTTGATGAACCCGCGGTCGGTGAGCTGAACGCCGGCCTCCTTGATGCCGATGTCCTCGATGTTCGGCGCACGTCCCGCGGCGACGAGGACTTTTTCGACTTCGAGGCTCTGCTTTTTGCCCGCGATTTCCACGCTCATCGTCACGGAGCTTTTTCCGACTTTCACATCGCCGATCTTCGCGGCGGGGATGACATCGATCTTCCGCTTCTTGAAGCTTCTCGCCAGCTCGGCGCCGCAGTCAGCGTCCTCGAGGGGAAGAATTCCCGGAAGCGCTTCGAGGAGGGTGACCTGCGTTCCAAAAGCTGCGAAGACGTCGGCGAACTCGCAGCCGACTGCGCCGGCGCCGATGATTGCCATCGTCTTGGGGGCCGACTCGAGGATTAGCGCTTCGTCCGAAGAAATTACGGTCGATTTGTTGAGCTCGAGCCCGATCTGGGGTAGGCCTTTCACTCTCGATCCGGTCGAAATGACCACTGCCTTCTTCGCTTCGTGCTTCTCTTCCTTGCCGTCGATTTTTACTGTGACTGAGTTCTTGCCGGCGATCCGCCCCGTGCCCTTGATCCAGGTGATCTTGTTCTTCTTGAAGAGGAATTCCACGCCCTTCGAGTTCTGAGTGCTCACCGCGCGCGACCGCTTCATCGCAACGCCGTAGTCGAGCTTCACATCGCCGACGGTTACGCCGAAATCCTTGGCGTGGGTTACTCTGGTCGCGAGCGACGCGGCTTCGAGCAGGGCTTTCGCGGGGATGCAGCCCCAGAGAACACAGGTGCCGCCGAGCCCTTCGCGCTCGACTACGGCGACTGACATTCCGAGCTGGGCGCAGCGGATGGCGCCCACGTATCCTGCCGGGCCGCCGCCAACAAAGATCACATCGTAAGAGGCCATTACTTGATCAATCGGGTTAGAGTGCAGGATAAATCTAGCGCCTACGCAAGCGCCTCATCCCAGCCCCAATCAGATGATCAAGCTGAGCGGGTTCTCGATGTAGCCTCGAACCGTCTGGAGGAACTTCGCTCCGGTGGCGCCGTCGACAGCGCGGTGATCGCAGCTCATCGTCACGCGCATGCGGTGGCGAACTTCCAGAGCCCCGTCAACGACGACTGGCTTCTCTTCGACACCACCGATGGCGAGGATGCCAGCTTCTGGCGGATTGATGATCGCCGTGAACTGATCGATACCGAACATGCCGAGGTTGGAGACGGTGAAGGTCGCGCCCGTGTACTCCTCGGGAGTGAGCTTCCGGTCGCGCGCGCGCTTGGCGAGATCGCGTGCTTTCGCGGAGATTTCCCAGAGTGACAGGCGATCGGCGTCGAACAGGACCGGCGTAATGAGACCATCCTCGACGGCTACCGCCATCGCGACGTGAATCCGGTTGAAGAGCCGGATCTTGTCATTCAGCCAGTGCGCGTTGACCTCGGGGTGCTCGGCCAACCCGAGCGCGACTGCCTTGATCACGATGTCATTGAACGAGACCTTGTACTGGTCCCCCATCTCCGTGAGCTGAGTGCGCATCTCAGCCGCGCGCGTGGCATCGTACTCGGATGTGAGAAAAAATGTCGGAACGGGGCCGTTCGATTCCGCGAGGCGCCGCGCGATCGTTTTTCTGATCTGAGTGAGCGGGACGTCCTTGAAGTCACCCTCGCTCGCGAGACGTTCAGCCGCGGCTGATCGTCCCGTACCGCCGCCCGTCGCCTTTGCGTTCTCGATGTCGCGCTTGACGATGCGGCCGCCCGGCCCCGAGCCCTGGATTCCGCCGAGCTGAACCCCCTTTTCGGTGGCGAGCCTGCGCGCGAGGGGTGAGGTGCGTTGACGTCCGCCTGCTGGCGCGGCGCCTGGACGCGCCGAGCCGTTTCCTCGCGGAGCGGTTGGCGGTGCGGAAGGCCGAGGCGGTGCGGGACGCTGTGGTGGGCTCGGAGGCGCAGCACTCGACGCCGCGCCACTCTGTGCTGCAGCCTTCGGCGGCGGAGGAGCGGAAGCCTCGCCTTGCGATTGTGCCGGCGACTGCGGAACCGACGACTCGGCTGATTGCGATGGCTGAGCCGGCTGGGCTGCCGATGCGGCGGCAGGCGCCGCGGCGGAACCGACGATCGAATCGATGTTCTCGTCGGGATTGGCGATGACCGCCAGAAGCGTCCCGACAGGAGATGCATCGCCTTCATTAGCGAGCCGCTTGCGGAGCACGCCGTCACCACGAGCGACAAGCTCCATCACCGCCTTGTCGGTTTCGACTTCGGCGAGCACATCACCGGATTTCACGGCGTCGCCCTCGTTCTTGTTCCACTTGACGAGGCGGCCTTCTTCCATCGTCGGCGAGAGCGCCTCCATCACGACTTTCGTTGCCATAGAAGCTCAGTCGAGGTACATGACTTTCTTGATCGCCGCGATGGCCTTTCCCGCATCCGGCTTTGCTGCCCTTTCCAGATTCTTGGCATACGGCATCGGGACGTCTTCCTGGTGGACACGCAGGACGGGCGCATCGAGGTCGTCGAAGCATTCGCGCTGGATGAAGTCGACAACCTGCGAGCCCATGCCGCAGATCTCCCAACCTTCCTCCAGAACCACCGCGCGGTTGGTCTTCTGCACCGAGCGCGCGATCGCTTCCACATCGATCGGTCTCACAGTGCGGAGATCGACGACGTCGATGTTGATGCCTTCCTTGGCGAGATCGTCCGCGATTTTCATGGCGACGAGTACCATCTTCCCATGCGTGATCACCGAGCAGTGATCGCCCTCTCGCTTCAGCTCCGCCACTCCTAGCGGAACCAGGTGCTCCCCCTCGGGAACTTCGCCCTTGGTGTTGTAGAGCATCTCGCCCTCGAGGAAGACAACCGGGTTGTCGTCGCGAATGGCGGACTTGAGAAGTCCTTTCGCATCGGCGGGCGTACCGGGTGTGCAGACCTTCAGCCCCGGAATGTGCGCGAACCAGCTCTCCCACGCCTGCGAGTGCTGCGCGGAGAGCTGAAGTGCGGAGCCGTTGGGGCCGCGGAACACCATCGGCATCTTGTACTGTCCGCCCGACATGTAGAGCATTTTCGCCGCGGCGTTCACCACTTCGTCGATCGCGAGCAGCGCGAAGTTCCAGGTCATGAATTCTACGATCGGGCGGAGGCCGACCATCGCCGCTCCGACTCCGACACCGGCGAAGCCGAGCTCCGTGATCGGGGTATCGACGATGCGCATCGGCCCAAACTCGTCGAGCAATCCCTTCGAGACCTTGTACGCCCCATTGTATTGCGCGACCTCCTCACCCATGAGGAAAACGCTGTCGTCCCGTTGCAGCTCCTCGCGGAGCGCCTGCGTCAGTGCGTCTCGGTAGGTGACGACTGCCATCAGGACCCCGTGTCCGCGTAGACGTCGGTGTACAGCTTCTCGAGCGGCGGCTCGGGGCTGGCATCGGCGAAGTCCCACGCGTCCTGTGCGATCGCCTTCGCCTCGTCGTCGATCTTGCGCATCTCACCCTCGGTGAGCTCGCCTGACTCGAACATTTTGTTGTGGAGGACAAGAATCGGATCGCGCTTCATGTTCTCTTCGAGCTCGTCCTTCGTGCGGTAGGTGCCACTCGCCGCGTCGGACATCGAATGACCCATGAAACGGTAGGTCCTCATCTCGATCAGTGTCGGCCGTTTCTCCTTTCGAGCTCTCTCTGTCGCGCGCGCCATGCACTCGCGAACGGCGAAGACGTCCTGCCCATCGACCGATTCGCCTTCCATTCGATAACCCTTGGCGCGAACGAGCACATCTTCGTTGGCGGTCGAGCGCGAGATCGCTGTCCCCATGCCGTAACGATTGTTCTCGATGACGAATATGACCGGGAGATCCCACAAAGACGCGAGGTTCAGGGCTTCGTGAAATGCGCCGATGTTGACGGCCGCCTCTCCGAAGAAGCAGACGCAGAGCTGATTGCCGCGCCGATACTTGATGGCGAAGCCGACACCGGTCGCGATAGGAACATGCCCGCCGACGATACCGTGTCCGCCGAGGAAGTTGGTCTTGGCATCGAAGATGTGCATCGATCCGCCTTTGCCGCCCGAACACCCAGTGTCACGGCCGAACAGCTCCGCCATGACCGCGCGCGGACTCACTCCGCGCGCAAGCGCCTGGGCGTGATCTCGGTAAGCAGTGATCACGTAGTCGTCGGGGCGGATCATCGACATCACGCCGGTCGAGATCGCTTCCTGTCCGATGTAGAGGTGGCAGAATCCGCCGATCTTTCCGAGCGCGTAGGCTTCGGCGCAGCGCTCCTCAAAGCGTCGCTGCAGGAGCATCGAATGAAGCAGCTCGCGACGGAGCTCCGGTGTCGTTCCAGCGAGATCGTTCGCGGGCGCCGAATCGGCGCCGTTGTCGCCAGGCGTGCCTTTCTCTTTCCGCTTTTGGGCGGGCGCGGGAGCGCGCTTCGCGTCAGTGCTCATACGCCGGCCGCCTGCACCTGCTCCCACGCGTGGTAGCTGGAGCGAACGAGCGGACCTGATTCGACGTGCCGAAATCCCATTTCCATTCCAATCTCGTAAAGCTTTCTGAATTCCTGCGGAGTGTAGTAGCGATCGAGCGTGATGTGCGCGTCCGATGGTCGAAGGTACTGCCCGAGCGTGAGGATATCGACATCGACTGCGCGCAGATCGCGCATCACGGCGACGACTTCCTCGATGGTTTCACCCATCCCGAGAATCATGCCGGTCTTCGTCGGAATGTCCGGTGCGATGCGCTTGGCGTAGCGAAAAATCTCCATCACTCTCGGGTAGCGACCACCGGGTCTAGCCTTCTTGTAGAGTCGCGGCACTGTCTCGGTGTTGTGATTGTAGATTTCGGGCCCCGCTTCCAGAACGGCACGTATGCTGTTTTCATTTCCCTGGAAATCCGGGACCAACACCTCGACCGAGCAGCCAGGAATCCGCTCGTGGATCTGTCGGATCGTCTCGGCGAAGACCCAGGCGCCGAAATCCGGAAGGTCATCGCGATCAACCGATGTAATTACCGCATGCTGCAGTCCCATCTGGGCGATTGCTTGGGCGACCCGGTGTGGCTCGGCGATGTCGTACTTGGGCGGACGGCCGTGGGCGACGGCGCAGTAGGCGCAATTCCTGGTGCAGACATCGCCCAAAATCATGAACGTCGCGGTGCCGTGCTCCCAGCATTCGCCGACGTTGGGGCAGTGGGCTTCCTCGCAGACGGAATGGAGGTCGAGCTCACGCATCAAGTGCTTGAGCCGCATGTAGTTGGGGCCCCCAGGCGCTTTTACCTTGAGCCACGACGGCTTGCGCTCGGGGAGCGGCTCGGCGCGGTGACGCCCCATGATCTGATAGAGAGGTTCTGGCATCGTTGGCGGCTCGCGGGGAGAGAGAGTCCGTCGAGCTCATGCAATCTACATCAGAAACGGTCGGGGCGAAATTGTGCCAAGTCGTGGCTAAGTGGTGTTCCAGTCACGAGATCGGCGACTATATCCCCCGTCAGGGGGGCCATCAGCACCCCATTGCGCGAATGTCCGCACGCGTAAATGAGCGAAGGACGCTCTGGATCAGGGCCGATCATCGGCAGCATGTCCGGAGTGACAGGACGGAGTCCAGCCATCGCAGTGGTTTTCTCGGACAGGCCCAGGCCGGGACAAATCTCCTCCGATGCGGCGCGAACTTTCCTGATCCCGTCCGACGTGGTGGTCGCGTCGAATCCGACGTTTTCCATCGTGCTGCCGCCGATCGTGTGATCTCGGCGCGGCACGACGTATCCACGCGGGCCGTAGGCGACGTGCCGGAGTGGAGTGCTCCAATATGATACGAGCTGCCCGCGAGC
>JBBQWD010000054.1:0-8441 GCA_038210945.1 Gemmatimonadales bacterium | reverse complement strand
TAGCGATCCAGATGCTTGATGGTTTCCTCATCCGCGATTGCAATGACCACCATGTCGCGCCCTTCTTCAGTCTTGCCGATGGTCCAGTATTTCGCGCGCGGTGATGCCTTGGCGATAGCGGCGAGGTACTCATTCATCCTGGTCGCGTAGTCGAGCTGACCATATGCGCCGATTATGTGGCCGAAAAACTTGAGCGGTGTCGGCACGGTCGCTGAAGCTGGCAGATGGTCCACCAGCTCCGTCGTCACGCGAGGATCACTGAGAGTCGACTTGATGAGCCTCGTATACGCCGTGTCGTTAGGGTGCGCGACTGACTTCGCGGCGGCCTGTGCTCCAATGGATGGTGGACACAACGCAACAACGGCAACCGCGCACGCTATGTGGCGAATCGACTCAAGCCTGCTCAACATCCCTTCTCCGGTGTGACGGTTACTGTGATGTTTTCGGGTACTCGCTTACTGCTGTTTCGAAGTGCCACCGGTTACACGATTGATCGGCGCTGGCCTCGGCACAAACTTGAATGGATTCTTCTGAAGTGAGTCGAGCGCCACCTGTACCGCACGCTCGAGCTGCCGATCGTGACCGCTGATCATGTCCGCCGCAGTATTTTGGACTTCGATGTCCGGCGCGACACCCTCGTTCTCGACTGACCACTTACTGTCGACGTCGTAGAACGCGAGGTCAGGCGCGGTCATTCCGCCGCCGTCGATGGTGGCCGGCACACCGATGGTGCCCACAAGGCCGCCCCACGTTCTGGTACCGACGAGCGGACCGACGCCGGCCTTCTTGAAGTAATACGGCATGGCGTCACCGCCTGACCCGGCGGATTCATTAATCACCATCACCTTCGGGCCGTAGATTCCCACCATCGGCATCGTGTACGTCTTGCCGGCACGCTCAGCGAAATATCCCATCAATGGACGGGCGAGCTGATCGATGATGTAATCCGCAACCGCACCGCCCTGATTGTAACGCTCGTCAATAATGGCGCCCGCCTTATCCTGCTGCGCGAAGAAGTACCGGTTGAAGGCGGTGAAGCCGCCACCGCCCGTATTCGGGACCCACACGTACGCGAGCTTGCCACCCGATAGCTTGTCCACGAGCTGGCGGTTGCCGTCGATCCACGCTTGCGTTCTTAGCGACTCGTCAGACGCGACCGGTACCACCGTCACAACGCGCGACCCTGTCTCAGTTGGTGCGCTGTTCACGCGCAATGTCGTCTGTCTTCCCGCGGTTCCAAGGAAAACGCTGTACAGATTAGCAGATGACGTCAGCGGCTCCCCATTCACTTCGAGCAGGTAGTCTCCGACTTTTACGTTGAGACCGGGTAAGTCGAGCGGCGCGTGCAGCTGCGGATTCCAATTTCCATTTGTGTATATGCGGCTTATCCGGTAGCGGCCGTTTTCGACAGTGTAATCAGCGCCGAGCAACCCCACCGACTCGTGCGCGACGTCGGGTACGTCACCCGGACCGCTGGTGTACGAGTGACCGACGGTCAGCTCACCTCCGACGGACGCCATCAGATAGGCGAGGTCGTCGCGATGCTCGACGTACTTGAGCATCGGCTCGTACCTGTTGTAAATCGCCTGCCAGTCGTTGCCGTGCATCGTGGCGTCATAGAAGAACTCACGCTGGAGGCGCCACATCTCCTTGAATATCTCGGCCCATTCCGCTTTCGGATCGACCAGCGTCTCCATCGACGCGGTATTCAGCACACCTTCGCCGACCTTGGACGGTTTTTCTGCCGACACGATTCCCCAGGTGCGGCCCGCTCTGTATAGCAGCAGCTTGCCGTTCGCAGACAGCGTATAGGACTGAATGCCATCGAGAATTGGTACCGTCTGAGCCGCTGCGACCTGATAGAGATTCAATTGCAGACCGCCACGCCCCTCCGGCGCCGCGGCATAGTAGAACGCTCCGGGTGCGCCAGCCGATAGACTCGCATATGAGCCCGGCGGAATAGTGAGCGCTACGATTCGTCTGTCTATTCCGTCAAGATCGATGTGAAACGCAGAAGTCGCGGCCCCGCTCTTCGCTGTTGCAGTCGCGGGTGAAGCACCGCTCCTGGCAGTGTCCTTTGAATTCTTCGGAGGTTCGACTTGCTTCGTTACGGCGTTGGCGACCATCGTCGGCGATGCAGCGCTGGAGTCTTTGGCTTGTTGTACCCTGGCGGCCTCCTCCTCCGAATGCGGCAGGACCGGAGATGCTCCATTCGCGCTCAGCACGACCGCATAAACGCTGCGACTGGACGTTTGACCAATCGCTGTCATGTCTACCCAGCCGGTCTTGAGCGCCCAGTCTGTGCTCACCAGGAAGTAGAGGTACTTACCGTCCCGATCGAACGCCGGTGAGATCGCGTCTGACAGCCCATCACCCAGACGCCGCGTCGTTGACGTAGCAGTCGAGTAAAGAAAGACCGATCGCATGTGATTCAGCAGCGACTTTGAATAAGCAACCCATCTCGAGTCCGGAGACCACACTGCGTCAAAGCCGCGCCCCGGCTCGTCGTAGGTATCCGTATCGACCTTTGTAAAGTGGCCGCTCGCCACATCGACGATCCACAGATTCGCATTATTATCGCGAATCAACAGGGATCGTGCGTTGGGCGACCAGCCGATCTCTGAAAAGAATGCGCGTGATGGCAGCGTGATCACACGCGGCTTTGTCGCGCCGCTCTGATCGCCGATCATCAGCTGGTACTCGCCACTCACATCCGATAGCCACGCGAGCTGCCCTCCATCGGGCGACCACGCGGGACTGCGCTCGTGCGCATTTGAGCTGTGCGTGATGTTTCTGTACTCACTGCCCTTTGCCGACATCGTGAAGATGTCACCGCGAGCTTCGAACACCGCACGTACTCCGTTAGGAGAAAGACTGCCAGTCGCGATCAGTGCGCTCACATTCTTCAGCTGCGGCTGCGCCCAGGGAAAGCTGCCCGCGACGTTGACGACGACCTGATGAGACTGGCCCGACTTCATGTCGAGCACGTGAACGTAGCCGGCCTGCTCGTACGCAATCTCGCCGGACCCGGCCGACGCGCTCATGATGTCGAAGTCGGTGTAGTGCGTCAGCTGCGTCAGCTTTTTGTCGTCGAGATTGTAGCTGTAGAGATTGACTGTCCGATCACGATCAGACAGGAAGTACACCGTGTTTCCGACCCACATCGGTCCGGTATCGTTGCTGTCCGTCCACGGCAACGTCGTCTCGGAGTAATCACCGAGGTTGACGATGTGGATGGGCTGTGTGCGCCCTCCCCGATAGCGGCGCCACTGACTGGCTTGGTCCTCCGACCACGCGCCCGCGAATAGTCCGATGGAAAGCGGTTGATACGCCATGCGCTTTCCGTCAGCTGAGTAGCTCCCGGTGAACGCGCGAGGAAGCGGAATCGCGTCCGGCATGCCTCCATCCACCGACACGGTCCAGAGCCGGAAGAAAGAGTTAGCGCCTGGCGTGGGAACCGTGGCTCGACTCGACGCAAACAGCACTCGACGCCCGCCGGCCGTCCAGCCGCGGACGTAATCTGCGCCGGGGTTGTACGTCAGGCGCCTCGGCTCACCGCCGATTGCAGGAACCTCGTACACGTCTGCGTTTCCCGCGACTATCGCAGTGTACGCGATCCAGTTGCCGTCGGGAGAGAAATACGGGTTCGATTCGACCGATGTTGTCGCCGTGATTCGATTAGCCGGCCCACCTGTCCGTGACACAGTCCAGATGTCTCCGGCATACTCGAATGCGATCGACGTGCCGCTGACACTTGGCCGCCGAAGGAGGCGCGTGCCGGCGGCTTCGGACGCAGTGCTCGAACCGCCCGCAGCAACCGCGCTCGCTCGCAATGCGACGCGGGAAGATGTGGCGTGCAACGCCTGGGCCGACACCGGACCCGCAGCGAGCGCAAGCATCAAGATGACCGCTGTCGAGGCAAGGCTTGATGCGAGCCGGGGCGTCGCACGTCGCGAACAGACGGAATTCGGAAAGATCGTTTTCACTGTAGGTTTTGTCCTGTGCAAGGCGACCCGGAACTCAGGTCGGACCAAAGATGGTATACCGGTATTGTATGCCAGCGGGAACGCGGCTTAATATGCGGCCAGCACCTACACTGTCAACCTTCATACCGCCATGAACTCATCCGCCCTTCGCCATTGTATCAACACACGGACCATGGGCAGACTCGGCGTGGTTCAGCGGGGCCTGCTCGTTGGCACCTATGGCGGTTATCTAATGGCACTCGCGCTGGCACGCGCGTCCAAACACCTTCGCGACCGGTGTGGACTACGCTGGCGTACACTCATGGAGCGGTATATTGAAGGCATACGCGGCCGCGGGAACGCAATCCGCGACCGATAGCATTGCGTGGGTTTCGTCGCCATTGTCGCCGATCAATGCCTGGCACTTTCCGGTGCTCGTGATCCAGGCCGATGACGATCACAATGTGCCGTT
This sequence comes from Gemmatimonadales bacterium, assembly GCA_038210945.1. Classification (GTDB taxonomy): domain Bacteria; phylum Gemmatimonadota; class Gemmatimonadetes; order Gemmatimonadales; family Gemmatimonadaceae; genus UBA4720. Next base: position 4,004 of record JBBQWD010000054.1, on the reverse strand, counting down.
CAATCAAACCGTGATGCTGATGACGGAGTGCGCTCGCACAATATCTCGTCCGAGCTAATAGTCATACCTGACGAGATTCACGACTTGCTGCTGCACCGCTCGTGGCTGATGTACTTCCACGCTCAATCCCATTACATGGATAAGCATCTGCTGCACTAACCGGGCGCTACTTGCGGCGCATCGCTGTCAGTTTGCGGCTACCGGCCTCCACGAGGAGCCGGTCGATTTTACCGCCGTCACCCTGGAACGTGATCGTGGCGTTGCTGCCCCGCTGGAAGAAGCGTTGCGAGGTCTCCGCCAACAGCTCATTTACCGCGGTCTGGCCGTTCTGCTGAATCGCGAGGGCGCGACCTGCGCGGCTGATGACGATGCTTCCCTGACCTAGGTCGTAGGTGCCGACATAGCTGTTGAGCACCTTGTCGTCCACCGCGATACCCTTCCGTTCCGGCCGAGGGACATAATTCTCTCCGCGCAAAAGCTTCAGTGCTGCGTACACCACCTCCGATTCCACAGGTGGTGTCGCGTCGGGCAGGTAGTCTGAATTGGTCATGTAATAGACGCCAACGTGTGCGTCGAGGTCGCCGATCAGGAACGCCCGCTGCCCGGGAATCGCGCCGCCATGGTGAATCAGGGTGTGGCTGCTGGCACTGTCGTGAACCATCCAGAAGCCGAACCCATAGTCTCCGCCAAAGCGCGGCTCGTGCATCGCGCGCACCGACGAATCTGACAGGATGCGCCGACCGTTGAATACGCCGCCGTTGATTTGCGCGCCGAGGTACCGGGCCATGTCTTCGGCGGTCAGATAGATGTCGCCGGCGGGATAGACGTCAAAGTGAACCTGTTCCTCCGGCACGGGCTTGCCGAGTGAACCACCCGCCTTGTACGGCAGCGCCATCCTCTCGACCATCTCCGGCGTGGGGTACACAGGATGGGTTGTCGTCACGCCGAGGGGCTTCAGGACGTGCTCGACCATGTACTTCTCGTACTCTTCGCCCGAGATCTTTTGCACCAGCAGGCCCGCTACCGCGTAGGCGTCGTTGTTGTATTCGTACTTTGTCTCAGGCGCCCGAATTGAGTAGAGCTTGGATGTTCTCTGCTCGAGAGTAAACGGCAGCTTCCGACTCCAGATCGGCTGGATCTCCGCGCCGCCAGTCAGCCCGGACCAGTGCGACAGGATGTGTGTGAAGTTCACCGGTTTGTCGCTCTGGAACCGGTCCTGCACCGCGTCCTCGCCCAGATAGCGGTTGATCGGGTCGCTCAGCTTGAGCTTGCCTTGCTCGGCGAGCTGCATAACAGCGGTTGCAGTGACTGACTTGAACGACGATCCGGTGCTATAGAGCGTCTCGGGAGTCGCGCGAGCGTGGGTGCGCATGTTGGTGTAGCCAAACGCTGCCGTCCAGACGATCGAGTCTCCGCGAACCAGTGCGATCGACATCGACGGGACGCCATTCTCGGCGAGTGTCTTCTCGATAACGGTAGTCAGCACTGCTTTCGTTTTCGCGAGATCGAATTTCCCGGCCTGCGCGGTCGCCGCGGACGCGGGCAGAATGAGGAGCACGAGCAGGCGAAGGCATTGACGCAGCATTGTCGTTCCGTGTTAAGAGTAGGGCGGAGTTGCGAGCGAACCAAAATGCGACGAGCGGCGTCCACCTGATAGGTGGTGTGGGCCGGCATCGCCGACCGTTTTGCGGACGACGGGCGCGAGTCTAATCGCGATCATCGCGTACCGCGTCCCGAAATGACGAGAGCCGACCACCGTAAGTGGTTGGCTCTCCAATTACGACGTCCTGATCACGCCCGATGGGAAATGGAAAGAGGCGCCCTTCGCCGCATTCGCGAAGGCGCGCCTCTTCAAGGGTCACGATGGAAATCGCCGATTACACATCGTCGGCGTTGAACCGGCGTGGAGGCCGCATACGGGCCGGCGTCACTTCCCGAGGTTAATGTCTCCGTCGAACGCCGCGGTCCAGACCCCGGTGCCGGTCGCGAAATCAATGACCTCGCTCCATTGCACGGTAAATGTCCCGGTAGCCGCCGCCAATCGTCCGGTCCCGCCTACGATGGTGGCGACAAACGTCCCTTGCGCGACGTTGGGCGGCACGAACCCGGTTTGGCTACCGGTTATCGTGGTGAAGAGCTGATCGCCGTTCGCTGCGGTGAAAACGAGCGTGCCAGTGGCTTGAGTGGTCGCTCTGACGACGAGCTCCGTCATAGCCAACTCGAACCGGCCGAGATGGGTCGCGGTCCCTTCGCCCATTCCGGTGATCTGGAGGGTCGTCGGCGTCCGCACGGCTTGGGAGCGGAGCTCGAATTTGCCGCGGAACGGGAGCTCGGACGCTCCCCGGGCGAACTTCGCCGCCAACGGCGCGCGGGGGCTGGTCGCCGTGTCTGGGCTGCAGGCGGCCAGCGCGAGCGCGGCGAGGGAGAAGACGAGCGGAATGCGATTCATGGTGGACTCCATTGGTCCTGCCGGGCAACACGCCGGCGGCGAGCTCGACACCCCGGAGCCGACGGCCCAGTGGGGGAGGCGAGCCGCAGCGAATATACGGCCCTACGGGCGTCTAAGCCAGAGTTTTCTAATGAACGAGCGCAGCATTTATGACCAGCTGCCAATAAATCCCGAGGACCCGCGATGAGGCCGAGCCTGCGGAGGGCGGCAATTCCAGTCGAACCGGGCTGCGCCTCTCATCGCTCAGTGCCGTAGCGAGCACACGTGCGCTGTCTCTGCCTCGCGGCTCCGGCTCGCGCGGTCTCCGGCGCCGTCGGCGTCGTTGCGATCGCTCCGCTACCAGCGAATGACAGGGAAGCCGGGCCTCCGGCGCGCGCGTTGGTTTGCGTGCTTGTATCTACCTGAGATGCGAATGAAGCGCGAGAATCTCGTCATCGCTGCCCTTCGCGCGCGTTGTAGCTGTCGTGCGCGGTCACGGTATCGATCTTTACACGGTAGGTGAGCAGCTCGTTGACGAGCACGTCGGCGTCCGCGAGCTGACGCGGGATGTTGAGGCACCGCTGCTCGAGCATTACCTGCACTGTCCGTGCTGGGTGTTGTCGGCATCGTCGATATGTGTTCCGTTACCAGCGAATGACGGGGAAATTGGTCGTCGCTCTCGCGCGTCGATTCGCACGCTCGGTATACCAGGTCGCGATACAGAGGGCGAGCACTAGATCGTCGTGCGCGCCGCTCTGCGCGTCGTAGCTGTCATGATGCGTGCGGTCGTCAGTCGTGACGCGAAAGCTAAAGAGCTCTGAGACGAGCGCGTCGGCGAGTGGAGTCGATCGCGGGATCAGCAGGCCCTTCTGCTCGAGGCCCAGTCGCTCAGGACATGCGGGGTGGCGGGCGCCGGGGTGCATTCGGCGGGCACAGGCTATCGTACCATCCTGCAGACTCCGAATGCCGACTTATTGCTGACCTGCGCAATGCGTCGAGCCAGGGCCGGAGAAGCGGCGCAGCGGGCGTTTCGCAAACACTCACTGGTTAGCTGAGGCGATCGCTCAGCGAAGAATGGGCCCCTTCAAAAATGGCGACGGGAGATGCCACCTCACTTGGAAGTATCCCGTTTGCACCCAACACGCCGTCAATCATGATCTCAACCTTGTAGCGCCCGGATGGCCAAGGCGTGGCCTTCTGAACGTGAAATTCGGTCCAGAAAGCATCCTCGCTAGGGCTAAGGTCTACCGATGACTCCCTGAAAACCTGCCCATTGGTGGAATACGTCCATACAGCGGTCAGCTTCAGATTAGAATCCGCTCTCGGCACCGCGGTTAGTGTTCTTACCAGAACATAAATCGTGTCGCTTTTGCCGAACAAAACCGTGTGTTCTCTGACAGTTTGATTAGCATCCAGGCTCCTGCCCATTTCAATGCTGTCAATTCGAGCTGGAAGCCTGTCATCCAACTCGGCTGCGTAACCCCGTCCGGAGGAACTGCGCGGCGTCCACACCCCGTCCGATAGACGCATCCAACGTTTTCGAACAGATGGGAACTCGTCTTCGCATTCTTGAACC
>JBBQWD010000053.1:0-8520 GCA_038210945.1 Gemmatimonadales bacterium | reverse complement strand
GCCCGCGTATTCGTTGCAAGCGCCGCACTGCCGCTGGATCGGCTGATAGCGCTCGAGCCGCTTGCGGTCGCCCATTCCTCTGTACCGCTTGTCGTACGGCGGAACGTGCTCGACGTAGTCCACTGCTGGATCGATCGGGCGACCCGCCTCGAGCACAATCGTCCGAAGTCCGTGCTCCGTCAGCTCTTTCGCGGCCCACCCGCCGGATATGCCCGAGCCGACGACGATCGCATCGTAGGTCAGCGGTGGCATTTTCTCAGACCGCCGGGGTGAACGGCACGTTGCCGTCATAGCCGTTGAAGAACATTCGCGTCTTCAGAATGTCCTGCTGCACCACCCGGGAAGTGAAATAACCGTAGACTGTGAGCGCCTTGAGCCGCACAACCGCGTGCCCCGCGCCGGTCTTGTCGGTGCGCTTGACGTCGAGCGTTGTGAACAGCTCCAGTCTGCCCGCCGGCAGCATGTCGACGAAGCGAGGCGTACCAAGCGCGGCAGAGTGCGCATCAATGTCGGCGAGTCCAGCCAGGAATGTCGCTCTCTCGTCGTCACTGGCCCATTCGGTGAGAATGAGATCTATGAACTCGGGGACCCTCACGCTCGTAGCGCCCGGCGTGTCAGTCTCCGGGATTATCATCTCCGCGATGGTCGTCACTATGGCCTGTTGCTCGCGATTGAGCGTTCTGAACGGCACATCGCCGAGCCGGCGGTGCAGGCTCTCTCCCAATTTGATCGCCGTCTCGGCGTTGCGTGGGAGAAACGGAAGCGCGAGGGCTGCGCCGAGGAAGCTGACAACTTCGCGTCTTCGCATGGGGATATTGTGCTCAAATCCCGCCCGACACGCCACTACTGTCGGGTCTGTACTCGGATTCGTTGCAGGTGGGATCGACGTCATAGCCGAGGTAGTAGTACGCGTGCCAGCGGCGGGGTGAGGCGAGCGGCTGTCCCGCCCACGCGGTTGCATGGAGACCTTCATTGCTGGCACAGGTTCGGAAGCGCAGCGGTGGCCGACCAGGCTCGATGGCAATCGTGACCGTGTCGCCGCGCTGTTCCGGTTCCGCAACTGGACCGAGGATAACTACGGGGATTCCGACGCGATCAGAAGTGTCCTGCGGCATTTCCACCACATACTGCATGCTATCCAGCGGCGGAAAAGGCGGGCCCGGGATGCAGCGGAGCCTGCTTCGTGACCTGATGCGGCCTTGGGCGCTGTGCTGCGGAAAGCCGGTGAAAACGATGGTCGCTCGCGTTCCCAGGAGCAGAGTGGTGTCTTTAGAGGCGAAGCAGACGAAGGTGCCGGAGCTGTCTTCGTCGGCGGCGAACATCTGGGCGCCGTAGTCGAACGGATCACCGTTTTCAAACGAGCCATGAGTGCGCGAGTCGCCACTGCAGGCGAGACAAAAGAGGATGAACGCCGGCAGAATCCTCACCGTCACTCGATCTTGATCTTCAGAGCCGCGGGATCGGCGGGCGGATAGCGAAGGTCAAGATCCTCCAGAGCATCGGCAATCGTGCGCGCGACCAGAAAATTGCGAACATCCTTGTCGTCCGCGGGGACGATGTACCACGGAGCAGACTTGGTACTCGTGTGACGGAGCACTGCCTCGTAGGCCTTGGTGAAATCGTCCCATTTTGCCCTGTCCTCGAGATCACCGACTCGAAACTTCCAGTTCTTCGTCTCGTCGGTGAGCCTGTCGGTGAGCCGCCGCTTCTGCTCATCGCGGGAGATGTGCAGCATGAACTTCAGGATGACGGTACCGTTCTCGCTCAACATCTTCTCGAAGTCGTTGATCTGGTCGTACCGCGCCGTCCACTCCTTCTTGGTGATCGAGCCGTGCACTCTGGGCACGATCACGTCCTCGTAGTGTGAGCGGTTGAAGATCCCGATCATCCCCTTTGCCGGAACCTGGGCGTGCACCCGCCACAGGTAGTCGTGCCCCTGCTCCAGCTCCGTCGGCACCTTGAAGCTCGCGACGGTGCAGCCCTGCGGGTTCACCGCGGTGAAGACCTTGCGGATCGTCCCGTCTTTCCCCGACGCGTCCCTGCCCTGCAGGACAATCAACAGGGCGTATCTCCCATCGGCGTAGAGGACGCGTTGCTGATCCGAGATCCGCTTGACCTGCTTTTCAGTGGCGCGCTCCAACTCCTTTCCGGACTTCAGCTGCCCACGCGCGCGAGCGTGCTTGTCGTCGAGGTCTACGGAATCTTCGGAGTCAACGGGCTCGAGCTTCAAAGCGCCGACCGGCTCGCGCCGCTATCCACCGCTGACGGCCGCGATTACGAAGATCGTGGCTCCATCCCGCGTGGGTGTGCTCAGACCATCGAGGAAGCGAATGTTCTCGCCGTTGACGAAGATGTTGACGTGCCGCCTCACATCGCCCTGCTCGTCCATGATGCGGTCCAGTGCGCCCTGGGATTTCCTGCCGACCGCGACGAGGGCGTCACGAACGGTCGGGCACGACTCTTCGAGCACGAGCGACGACTTGTCGTCGGCGTACGAGCATAATGCCTTCGGCAGCTCGACGGTTATCAAGCTGACCCCGCTGTTCCCGTCTTCACGCATACGATGGGCGGGAGGGCGTTCGCGATTTCAGTCCACGTCCCGCCTTCGTCACGCGATCCGTAGAGCTTCCCGCTCCTCGTGCCGAAATAAATTCCAGCCGAATCGAATGAGTCCGCGGTGAGCGCGTCGCGCAGCACATTTTCGTAGGCGCCGCTCTGCGGCAATCCGCGGGTGAGCGGCTCCCAGTTGGCGCCCGCATTTCTCGTCCGATAGACTCGCAGCTTCGCCTCCGGCGTAGCGCGAAACATGTCCGCCTCGATCGGCACTATGTAAACGGTGTCCGGGTCGTGCGGATGCATCTGCATCGCGAATCCGAAATCCGACGGGACACCGTTGGCGATATCCTTCCAGCTGTCGCCCCAATCGTCGCTTCGGTAGAGGCCCCAGTGATTCTGGAGAAAAAGTCTTCCCGGGCGGCTCGGGTGGTGAACTACCTTGTGCACGCACTGCCCGAACTCCGGGTATCTCTGGCCCTCCGGCATGAACTGGGCACGAACACCGGCATTTCGCGCGCGCCACGTTTTGCCGCCGTCGTCGGACCGATACACTCCTCCCGTCGACATCGCGATCAACATGCGTCGAGGGTTGTTGGGATCGAGGACGATCGTGTGGAGGCACAGGCCTCCGCCACCCGGCTGCCACTTCGGTTGATGCTCGTGGTTGAGCAGGCCCTTGTTCGGCTCCCAGGTCTTTCCTCCGTCGCGTGACTCGAACAGCGCCGCCGGCTCTACCCCGCAATAAAGCATGTCCGGCTCCGTCGCTCGGCCCGCCGCGATCTGCCAGATCTGGGCAAGCGCGCGGCCTGACTCGGCCGGGAAGCGCACGGTCTGCGGTCCCGGCTCGCTCCACGTTACGCCGTTGTCGTCGCTCGTTCTGAGCGTCGGCCCCCAGTGCATGCTGTTGGTCGCGGCGAACGTACGAGACCGTCCCGCGCGCGTGTCGTGGAGCAGCGCGTAGACGGCTTCACCACGGAAGTGTGGACCTTCGACCTTCCACTTCTTGCGGGACTTGTCCGAGCGCAGAACGAATGCGCCCTTCATGGTGCCCACGAGCAGGAGAACTTCCTCCCCCCTGCGCGCACTGGCTCGAGTGGTTTTAGCTGTCGCCTTGCCCCGGGTTTTCTTCGCTGCCGCTTTAGCGCGAGCCTTCTTCATGATTTCGCCCTCGACACGGTCATAACGCCAAGATGCTCCGGGGAATAGTCGGACGGAAGCCTGAGAATGGCACCGTCAGCCGCCGCCCCCTTGACGTGCAACCCGCTGGTTGCTAAACTGCCGGCTACGGATTAATATGCAACCAGGAGGTTACCTATGACCGATGCAACCACGTTACCCATGACCGACCGCATTGAAAAACGAATTGAGCTCAAGGCGCCTGTATCGCGGGTGTGGCGCGCAATCACGGATTACCGCGAGTTCGGCACCTGGTTTCGAGCGAAGCTGGACACCCCCTTTGTACCGGGGAAGGTCACGCGGGGGAACATGACTCACCCCAAATACGCACATCTCGGATGGGAGGTTACCGTCAAGGAACTGCAGCCCGAACGGCTGTTCTCCTTCACGTGGCATCCATACGCCATGGATCCGAACGTGGATTATTCGAAGGAGACTCCCACCCTCGTTGAATTTCGGCTGGAAAAGATCGAAGGCGGTACGCTCCTCGTCGTAACCGAGTCCGGATTCGACAAGATCCCCGCTCACCGGCGCGCAGAAGCGCTACGCATGAATGACAATGGCTGGACGTCGCAGCTCAAAAACATTGAAAGCCATGTCGCCCAAAACGCGTAGGGCTGCCGCGGGAAGATCGGCGTACGCGCCGATCTTCGCGGCTCTGGGAAATGAGAAGAGACTGGCGCTCGTCGCAAAGCTCAACGCGGGGGAAACCCGTTCGATCTCGCAGCTCACGGAAGGGACGCGGCTGACCCGACAGGCAGTCACCAAACACCTTCGCGTGCTGCAGGACGCCCGCATCGTGCGCAGCGTTCGAGCCGGTCGGGAAAGCCTGTTCGAGCTGGATCCCGCTCCGATCAGGCAAGTCAGAGAATACGCGGACGTGGTCTCGGAGCAGTGGGATCAGGCGTTGTCCAGACTGAAGGCGTTCGTCGAGGAGTGAGTCAGATCTCCCAATTCGACAACACGATCCCGCCGCCGGTTGGCCGGACCTCCGCGTACTCGTGCAGCGACATGCGGAGATCCGTCCACCTTACCCTCGCGCCGCGGGCCATCAAACGGCGGTATACGTCGCCGTACTGCCCCTGCACTCTGATCGCCACGCGCTTCGCCAGCTTCACCCGCGCGTGCGCGCACAGCTGCGTCACGAGCTGATCGAAGTCCACTTCAGTTCTGGCAACCATTTTGAGGACGCGCATCTCCTCGGTCGCCCGACCTTCGACGAGCGGAGTCGAGTGGCAGACGGCGAATGAGACGACCTCGTTTTCCCTCCGCACGAACAGCGTGTCGCCGAGCTGGTGCTGTTCCGTCAGAACGATCTCGCGCGTGTAGTCATAGCCCGGTGCGAGCTGGTCGAGCACGGTCTTGCATTGCCTGAGCGCCAGCTCACGCTCGTGCGGATTGAGTGTCGAGATCGCCGTCGCCTGGATACCGGCGCGCGCCGCTTCCAGCGTCACCGTGACCGTCAAATGCCCCGGATTGAATCCGAGCGACGAGTAGAACCCGACATTGTCCATGGTGCGCGGCATCGTCTCCAGACCAATGACCTTGGCGCCATGCTTCTTCAGCCACTCTACGCCCGATGACACGATCATCTTCCCGACTCCCTGCCCCTGGTAATCCGGATGCACGGCAAGCGGTCCCATCCACCCTTCGACGCCCGAGCGATGCACCATGTTGAATGCCGCGATCCCGTCGCGCGCGTTGCGCCAGATCATCGCGCCACCCTCGGCATCCGTGATCGCGAACTTCCACACGGCGGGATTGAGGTGGGGGACCCGCACACCAACCATCCCGTCCTTGCGGTACCGCTCGGTAAACGCCTCGCTGAACACGGCGTTGAGCGATGGGATCTCGACGGTGCCGACGCGCTCGGGCGACTCCGCCACCCACGGGTGCCTCCAGTTGCGCGCGAACGCCATCACGTCCCCGCTCCCGCTTCAGCGCTCTCGACGAACTCTTCCCTCATGCGCTGACGTCCTCGCGGCGATCCGTCGGCCGCGGGCGGCTCTCGCTCTTCACCGAATCCACGGTCGTTCTCGCTCTGGGAAACGACGGAACAGCCGTGATCCGGGTCGTAGCTGACGCTGATCACGCGATCGAGCCCCTCGCGCACCGGCTCGATGTGGGTGATCAGGATCACCTGCTCGAATCGGTCCTGCAGGCCGCGCAGGAGCTCTACCACGTTGAAGCGCCGAGCTTCGTCGAGTGATCCGAATACCTCGTCGAGAATGAGGAGCGAAAAGTTCTGTCCCGCGCGCTCGGCGATCATCTGGGAAATGGCGAGGCGAAGCACGAGGTTCGCGAGATCCTCCTCGCCACCGGAGAGAACCGGCTTCGGGATCCCGTCCTCGAGAATGACGATGTTGTATTGATCGTCGAGCTCCAGCTCCGTGTAGCGCGCGTCGGTCAGCTCGCTAAGGAAAGCACTCGCCAGCTCCGAGAGCTCGGGGCGCAGCTGGAAATTGAGATCGGTGCGAAGGTCCGAGAAGGCGCGATCTAGCTCTTCGTGCAGTCGGCGCTCCGATTGAAGCACTTCCAGCTCTGCCACCTTCCTCTTCAGATCCTCGGTCGCTTCCTGCGCCGCGGCCAGAGCAGCGGTGGCGCTCGATACCTGCTCCTGCGCGCGGGCTGCCGCCACTTTCGATTCCTGCAGCTCTCCCCGCACGCGTTCGAACTCGGATTTGAGCTCGTTGAAATCTTTCTCGGCGAACGAGATCTGAGCGCGTCTCGTGCGCAGCGTTCCGAGCGTGGATTGAACGCGCATGACTTCCTGCGCGATGCGGGTTTGCTCGAGCTTGAGCTGCGGCTCCCGCTCGAGCATGGCCTGAAACCGTGCGGCCTCGGCTTCCATTGGAATGAGCCGGTCTACTTCAGCGATGACCTCCGCGTGCCTCGCTGGATCGTAGCCTGGAGGAATGCGTGAGATGTCGCGCTTCATCTGCACCAGACGCTGTTGCTTGGCCGCGATGTCGCGGACGATCGTTCCCAGCTCCTGCACCGCCAGCTGCACCTTGGCGAGCCTCCGTTCCAGCGTCCCGACTTCGTGCATCAGAGTGCGCCGCTTCTCATCCAGCTCGTGGACATCTTCGGGCATTTGCTCGAGCTGCTCGACGCGCGCCTTGTAGTAGTTGCCGTCGACGTTCACCGTCTGCATGAGCTCGTCGAGATGCTCCACCACCGTGTGCAGGCTCCCGCCAAGAGGCCGGCTGCACGTAGGGCATTCGCCATCTTCGCCGACGGACACGACGCGGTCCCGCTGCTGCTTGAGCTCCACGAACTGTTGTCGGAGCGCTTCTCGCTTCGTCTGAGCCTCCTGTCGGTCGCGCACCCATTCAGTGCGGCGAGCCTCGAGCAGTCCCTGCGCATCTTCGAGGTCCGTTCGCTTCTTCTCCAGCTCGAGCGTGGCTTCCTCTTCCAGCGCCGGCGCTCGTTCGATCTTCGAGTGACGCTCTTCCAGACGCGCAACTTCCTCGCGCAGCGCGGCTTCCGCCTCGAGCAGGGTCTTACGACGGCCCTCCTCACGATAGAGGGTGTTCAGTGCCTGGAGCTCAACGTTGAGTGCGAAGAGCGGCTCCACACTCTCACGCAAGTTGTCGAGCTGCGATCGCGCGGCCTGCACGCCTTCCAGCTCCCTGATGATGCGCTCGGCGTCGCGATGCATCGCCGCTTCCTTCTCTTCGGCGACGGTGATCTGGGTCAGCAGCTGCGCCGATTGCTCTCGTTGCCGCTGCGCCATCTCCCAACGCGGCTCAATGGCCATCATCTCGCGCTGGCGAACCGCTCCGCGATGGGCCGCCTGGTGCGCGCGCGATTCCGCTTCAGCCCTGCGCGATGCTGCCTCGGCCAGGGAGCGCAGGACCGCCTCCGGATCCGGCATTCCGCGATGCATGCCGTCAATGCTCGCTCGCACCCGGTTCCGTTTCTCGCGCGTCAGCTCCTGCGCGATGCGCAGCTTCTCATAGCCAAGGACCCGCGAGAGAAACTGTCCGCGCTTGGCGGGCGTCATCGCCGCCATCACGCTCAGCTCTTTCTGTCCGGTGAAGTAAGTGTGAAAGAATTCCGACAGCGACATGCCGAGCCGGCGCTGTAGCAACTCGGTGACTGCCGAGATCGTACTTGCGATCGGGACGTCGGCTCCATCGAGGTAGAGCTCGGCGCTGGTGAGTCCGCGCACGACCCGGTAGTGGTGAGAGCCAAGCTCGAAGTCGAGCTCGACTTCTACGGGAGCGCGCGCTCCCGCTCCAATGAAGCGTATCGATTCCCGGTTCCCGCGAATCGCCGGCATCCCATAAAGCGCCCACGCGATCGCTTCGAGGATCGTCGTCTTGCCGGCTCCGTTCGGGCCGATGATTCCGGTGAGCCCGCTCTCGAACTTGATCTCGGTTCGCGCGTGCTGACGGAAGTTCGTGAGCTTGAGACTATCGAGCCTCACGCGACCGCTTCCTCGTCGGTCGGACCAGCAACCAGGTCCGCTTCGCGGAGGTAGTGTAGTCCGAGCTCGACGAGAGCTTCGCGATCAATGTTCTCGGTGAGAATGCGCGAGCGCAGCTTGTCGCGCACGGTGTCGGCCAGAGACGCGCGACGTCCGGGCGCCGCCTGGCCCTTCTCCGGGCGCACGATTTCGGGTCGGCGCGTATCGAGATGGAAGTGGAGCGCTTTCCGCTTGTAGGCGCGCAGCGCCTTGTGGTCGAGATCGCGGAGAATGTGCCGCGGTACGTCGCGCACGACGAGTCGCACTATTTTGTCCTCGATCCCGCCCTCGCACTTGTCGAGCGCGTCGCGAATCGC
>JBBQWD010000052.1:0-8646 GCA_038210945.1 Gemmatimonadales bacterium | reverse complement strand
CAAATACGTTCACTACAACAAGGGAAAGTTCTTCAACGCCGCCGCCGACAAATCGAGTCTCGAGAACGAGCAGATGTCGGTGGGGATCGATACGGGGCGCTACCGCATTCTGGTGCGCCAGATCGCCGGGCTCATCGCGCGACGCATCGTGACGTACAGCAAGCTTGGCGAGACGGTCAAGCAGGGCGACCGGATGGGGATAATCAGATTCGGCTCGCGCGTCGATGTATTCCTGCCAGTCGAGTCCTCGCTCCGAGGCAAAGTCGGCGACATCATCGTCGCGGGTGTCACCATCCTCGCTGAGCTTCCGAAATAATGCTCGCGCCGGACCACATGAGAAGGCAACACGCGAAGACGGACCCCGATCGTCCGCGCCGTGGCGTCATCATCCTCCCGAACGGGTTCACTCTCGCGAGCCTGTTCTTCGGAATGTTCGCCATCGTCTCAGCTTCACGCGGCGAGTTCGACACCGCGGGTCTCTACGTCGTGTTCGGAGGAGTCTGCGATGCCCTCGACGGACGAGTAGCGCGGGCGACTGGGACTGGATCCCGCTTCGGCTCCGAGCTCGACTCCCTCGTTGATGCGATAACGTTCGGGCTCGCGCCGGCGATGATCATGTATTTCGCGGTGCTGAACAGGAACGGGTGGGACTGGATATTCGCGTTCCTGTTCACTTCGTGCGCCGTGATCAGGCTCGCGCGCTTCAACGTCGAGCAGGCGGGACGCGCCAAGAAATATTTCCACGGCCTTCCGAGCCCCGCCGCCGGGATGACGCTCGCGACGTACTACTGGTTCAGCCAGACGTCGCTCTACAACCAGACCGTGCTCGGCGACCTGAATTGGACCACAGGCCTGCGCGGACTGATGCTGCTGCTCGCCTTCCTGATGATCAGCAACGTCTCTTACCCGGCAGTTCCGACGGTAGGATTCAGAAAGATCAGCGAGATACTTGGCACGCTCGTCGTGGTCGGGACGTTCATCGGAATTCTGTTCCTCCGCAAGGAATTCTATTTCCCCGCGCTCATATGCTACGTGCTGTATGGGCTCGCCAAGACCGTAATCTTCGGCTTGCTCGACCGACGTCCGGTCGGCGATTCGCCCGTGATCTCGGACGACGATGAGCCATTGCTTCTGACCGCATCGGGGCTCCTCGTCGATGGCGGGAGCGATGCCCTCCGCCAGCGGCCTCCTCGCCGCCGAAGAAGGCGGCGGCCTCCGGGACACGACGAACCCCCTCGCGGCGGCTCGCAGAACCCACCGCCGGGTTCTCCGGGCCCCACTGGAGGAACGACCTGATGGCCAAGTTCCGCATCGCCGTTCACATCACTCCGCGAAAAGGGCTCCTCGATCCTCAGGGTAACGCCGTGAAGGGGGCCCTGCACACGCTAGGATTCGAGCCCGTGAAGGATGTTCACGTCGGGCGCTACATCGTGATCGAGACCGATGCCTACGATGCAATTGCCGCCGAGGAAGCGGTGACGGACATGTGTCGCAAGCTGCTCGCGAATCCAGTGACGGAAGATTTCGAGATCGAGTCGGCGGTGCACGCGTGAAATTCGGGATTGTCACCTTCCCCGGCTCCAACTGCGACTACGACGCATTTCACGCCGTGACGGATGTGCTGGGCGAAGAAGCCGCTTACTTGTGGCACAAGGATCATGATCTTCAGGACTCGGACGTCATAGTTCTGCCCGGCGGATTCAGTTACGGTGATTATTTGAGGGCCGGGGCAATCGCGCGCTTCAGCCCGATCATGCAGGAAGTCGTAAGCCACGCGAAGAGTGGCGGCCCCGTGCTCGGCATCTGCAACGGATTCCAGATCGCGTGTGAGGCGGGACTGCTTCCGGGCGCCCTGGTGCGCAATGCGCACCTCCAGTTCGTTTCCGCCGAGGTTCGCATCCGCGTCGAGAATCCCGACACGATGTTCACCAACCTTTATGAGGGCGGCGAGATTCTTAGGATGCCAATCGCCCACGGCGATGGCAGATATGTGGCGCCCGCAAGCGTTCTCGAGGAGCTCGAGGCCGAGGGGCGCGTTATCTTCAGGTATGCGGACGCCAGCGGCAATATCAGCGCGGACGCCAACCCCAACGGCTCCGAGCGCAACATTGCCGGCATCATCAGCGAGGGCGGCAACGTGCTCGGCATGATGCCGCATCCGGAACGAGCGTGCAGCGCCTTGCTTGGCTCCGACGACGGTGTGCGACTGCTCGAATCGATCCTCGCCAGAGTGGCGGCCTGACATGACCGCGGTGACGCCCCGGCCCGGGGATCCCGCGATCACGCCAGCACTGATCGCGGAGCACGGACTCACCAAGCAGGAATACGAGCGGCTGGTCGCGATGCTGGGACGTACGCCGACCTTTACGGAGCTCGGCATCATCAGCGCACTGTGGAGCGAGCACTGCTCCTACAAGCATTCCCGCCCAGTTCTCAAGACGCTGCCGACCGAAGCACCGTATGTGCTTCAAGGTCCGGGTGAGAACGCCGGAGTGATCTCGATTGGCGACGGACTAGCCGTCGCGTTCAAGATCGAGTCGCACAATCATCCATCCGCTGTCGAGCCGTATCAGGGAGCGGCGACCGGAGTCGGGGGGATCCTGCGCGACGTGTTCACGATGGGTGCGCGTCCGATCGCGATGCTCAACTCGCTGCGCTTCGGCTCACTCGACAACTCCCGAGTTCGCTACCTCTTCTCGGGGGTAGTCAAAGGCATCGGCGATTACGGGAATTGTGTCGGCATTCCAACCGTAGCGGGTGAGATAGTATTCGATCCGGCGTACGAGGGAAACCCGCTGGTCAATGCGATGTGCGTCGGCCTGATGCATGAGAGCGATCTGATTCGCGCCAAAGCGGAAGGTGTCGGGAATCCAATCATCGCAGTCGGCGCGCGCACGGGCCGTGATGGAATCCACGGGGCGTCCTTCGCGTCCGAAGACCTTTCTGAAGCGAGCGACGCCAAGCGCCCGCGCATCCAGGTCGGTGATCCTTTCACGGAGAAGCTGCTCCTCGAAGCGAGCCTCGAGCTGATCAAGAGCGGCCACATCGTCGCGATCCAGGACATGGGTGCGGCCGGCCTCACGTCCTCATCGGCGGAGATGGCGGAGCGTGGTGATGTCGGTGTCACCATCGACGTCACCAAAGTGCCGACGCGCGAAAGTGGAATGACTCCGTACGAGATTCTGCTCAGCGAATCACAGGAGCGAATGCTCGTCGTTGCGAAGCGAGGGCACGAAGACGCCGTAGCCGAGATACTGACGAAGTGGGATTTGACCGCCGCGGTGATCGGAGAAGTCATCGCCGAGCCGGTGTATCGCGTCACGGAAGGCGAGAAAGTGGTGGCGGAGTTTCCCGGATCCAGATTGGTGACCGATTGTCCGAGTTATTCGCCCGAAGCGCGCGAGTCGAGCGCGATCAGGGCGCTGCGCGCAGCGGATCCTCTCGCTGTTCCCGAGCGCGCCGAGGAGAAGGATCCTGCCTGGACCCTGGAGCGACTCTTATCGGCACCGACGATCGCCAGCAAGGCGTGGGCGTACCGGCAGTACGACTCGACGGTTCGCACCAACACCGTCGTCGGCCCTGGCGGAGATGCGGCCGTGATTCGAGTGCGCGGTACCAGCAAGGCGTTGGCTGTGAAGACCGACTGCAACGCTCGCTACGTCTATCTCGATCCGCGGGTAGGCGGGCGGATAGCAGTTGCTGAAGCCGCGCGCAATGTTGCGTGCACCGGCGCCCGCCCGATGGCGATCACGAACTGCCTCAATTTCGGGAATCCAACGCGGCCTGAGGTTTTCTACCAATTGAAGGAAGCGGTCGCGGGAATGGGCGAAGCCTGTCGGGCGCTCGGTACTCCAGTCACTGGCGGCAACGTCTCGCTCTACAACGAGAGCCCGTCGGGCGCGGTGTATCCGACACCGGTCATCGGCATGGTCGGGTTGATCGATGACATCTCGCACATTACGCGCGCAACCTTTCAGCAGGACGGCGATGCGATTCTGTTGCTCGGCGAGATTGGCGGCGAGCTCGGAGGCAGTGAGTATCTGGCCACGATTCATCGACGGGTGCTCGGCCCTCCTCCCCGCTGCGACGTCGAGCGCGAAAGGGTCGTGATAGACGTGTTGCTCGATGCGATCCGGTCGGGAGTCGTGAGCTCCGCGCACGACTGCAGCGACGGCGGTTTCGCGGTCGCTCTCGCGGAATGCTGTATCGCCAACCTCGAGGGTCAGAGTGGCGCCGAGGTAGATCTATCGAGCTGGGGGCGTTTGACGGATCGGGAGATCCTCTTCGGAGAAACTCAGGGACGAGTCGTGCTTTCGAGCGCGGCACCCGAGCGAGTGATTGCGATCGCGGCCGCTGCTGGAGTTCCATGCGTCGAGATCGGTCGAGTCCGACGCAACGCCAATTCGCTCGATGTCAAACTACCCACGGGGTCAATGCGCAGTCCTCTCGATCGGATGCGTCGAGCGTATCACGACACAATTCCAGCCATCATGTCGCGCACGCCTGAGCACGCGACGTTCGACGAGCTGGCTCCAGTGGCGGCGCACTAGCATGTGCGGAATCTTCGGCATCTACGGACATGAGCATGCAGCGGCGATGGTGCATCTCGGTCTCTATTCTCTCCAGCACAGGGGCCAGGAGTCTTCCGGGATAATTGCGGTCGATCGCGAGCGCGGCGCGAAAGCGATCAAGAGCATGGGTCTGGTTTCGGAAGCGCTATCCGCGCCCGCTGTCGAGGGTCTGCCGGGCGACATCGCGATCGGCCACACTCGATACAGTACGGCGGGTTCTTCCACGATCGAGAATGCGCAGCCGATGCTGGCGAGATTCCGCGACGGACACATCGGCCTCGCGCACAACGGCAACATCACAAACGCCAGCGAGCTCAGGCGCGAGCTCGAGGACGGAGGATCGATCTTCACATCGACGATGGACTCCGAGGTACTGGTGCATCGAATCGCGCGGTCGTTCGCGGACACGCCGGAGCAGCGGCTCGCAGATGCGCTTCGGGGAGTCGAAGGCGCCTACTGTCTGGTAGTTGTTGTCGGCAGTACTCTGCTCGCGGCACGAGATCCGCGAGGCTGGCGTCCCCTCGTGATGGGCAAGCTAGGTGACGCGACGATTTTCACGTCGGAGACCTGCGCTTTGGATCTCCTCGGCGCCACCCTGGTTCGCGAGGTCGAGCGTGGCGAGATCATCGCCGTAGATGCCAGTGGTACGCGCTCCAGCTTTCCGCTCGAGAAGCGCGAATCGAGGAAGTGTGTATTCGAGTACGTCTATTTCTCGCGCCCGGACAGCCAGGTGTTCGGCGGGTCAGTCGACCGCGCGCGCCGTGAGCTCGGACGCCGTCTTGCTCGCGACTTCCCCGCCCCATCCGCTGATCTCGTGTTCAGCGTTCCCGACTCTTCGAACTCGGCAGCACTCGGCTACGCCGAAGAATCGGGCCTGCCTTTCGAGCTTGCGCTCATTCGCAATCACTACGTCGGACGCACGTTCCTTCAGCCCACCCAGGCGGGACGGGACGCCAAAGTGAAAGTGAAGTACAACGCCGTCGGAGAAGTGCTTCGCGGCAAGAGCGTGGTGATGGTAGACGATTCCATCGTTCGCGGCACTACGACTCGGGGGCTCGTGAACATGGTCCGCGCCGCCGGGGCGCGAGAGGTGCATCTACGTGTCAGCTCATCGCCGGTTACCGGACCATGCTATTACGGCATCGACACTCCGACGCGGGAAGAGCTGATCGCGGCCAACATGACGATTCCTGAAATCACCGAAGCAGTCGGAGCGGATACGCTCGGTTATCTGACGCTCGATGGAATGCTCGAGTCCGTTCCGGGCGGTCCCGCGGGATTCTGTCACGCCTGCTTCTCGGGCGACTATCCCACTCCGCCTCCCGCCGATCCGGAGAAACTCCGCTTCGGCTGCGGGTGCTGACGCCAAGTGCCGCAGTCGGTCTTTTTCTTCGGCAACGGAACCGCCGAAGGGACGCGCGACATGACCAGCGTCCTCGGGGGAAAGGGCGCGAACCTCGCCGAGATGACCAATCTCGGCGTTCCGGTTCCCGCTGGGTTCACGATCGCAGCGAGCGAATGCATCGAGTATCTGAAGACGGGAAAGTATTCTGACAGGTTGCGAGCGGAGGTCGAGGGAAACGTCGCCCGCTTAGAGAAGGCAACCGGCAAGAAGCTCGGCGACCCGAAAGATCCGCTGCTCGTCTCCGTTAGATCCGGCGCCGCCATCTCCATGCCCGGGATGATGGAAACGATTCTCAATCTCGGACTGAATGATCGGGCCGTGGTCGCGCTGACGGAGCAAAGCAAGAACGCGCGCTTCGCCTACGATTCGTACCGCCGATTCATCCAGATGTACGCCAGTGTCGTCCTCGGTGTCTCCATTCATGACTTCGAGCACCTGCTGAAGGCGAAGAGGATGACCGCCGGTGCCGCGACCGATGCGGAGCTGGGCGAGAACGATCTGCGCAATCTGGTGGAGGAGTACAGGGCTCTCGTCAAGAATCGAACAGGCGCAGACTTTCCTCGCGATCCAATAGTGCAGCTGTGGGGAGCGATCGAAGCGGTCTGGAGATCGTGGACGCTCAAAAAGGCAAAGGACTACCGGCGCGTGCACGCCATTCCTGAAGATCTCGGCACCGCGGTGAGCGTGGTCGCGATGGTTTTCGGAAACGTTGGTGACGATTCGGGGACGGGCGTGGCATTCACGCGCAATCCGTCCACTGGAGAGAAGCGCTTCTACGGCGAGTTCCTCGTCAATGCTCAAGGCGAAGATGTCGTGGCAGGCATCCGCACTCCGCTCAATATCGACGAGATGGCCGAACGGCTCCCCGCTGCGTACAAGGAGCTGATGGAAACTCAGGTCCGCCTCGAAAGACATTACTGCGACATGCAGGATCTCGAGTTCACCGTAGAGCGCGGAAAGCTCTATCTCCTGCAGACTCGGACGGGAAAGCGCACCGCTGCGGCCGCGGTCCGGATAGCGCGTGACATGGTGAACGAAGGCCTCATAGATCGCGAGCAGGCGGTACTGCGTGTTCCCCCAGGTCACCTCGATCAACTCCTTCATCCGATCATCGATCCATCAATTCGGGCGACGCCGCTCTGCATCGGACTCCCGGCGAGTCCCGGCGCCGCGAGCGGAATTGCAGTGTTCGATCCGGATACTGCCCAGCAGAGATCGCTGGCCGGCGAAAACGTGATCCTCGTCCGGGAAGAGACTACGCCCGAAGATTTTCAGGGGATCGTAGCATCGCGAGCCGTTCTCACCGCGCGTGGTGGAATGACCAGTCACGCGGCTGTGGTCGCGCGCGGCATGGGCAAGTGCGCGATCGTCGGGTGCAAGGAGATTCAGATCGATCTCGAGCGCCGAATCTTCAACGTCGATGGTACCGTGATCGCCGAAGGCGACTGGCTGACTCTCGATGGCGCGACCGGCAGAGTCTTCGCCGGCGACCTCTCGACCATTCCGAGCGAAGTCGTGCGCGTGACAAGCGGGTCGCTCGCTCCATCGCAAGCGCCGCTCTATCAATCGTACGCCGAGCTGTTGGGATGGGCCGACGAGGTTCGCACGCTTCGGGTGCGCGCGAATGCCGACACGCCGCGCGATGCGCGAGTCGCGCGCAACTTCGGTGCGGAAGGAATTGGGCTTTGCAGAACCGAGCATATGTTCTTCGAAGGCGACCGCATTACCGCGATGCGCGAGATGATCGTCGCGCGCGAAGAAGGTGGTCGCAGGCGCGCGCTCGCCAAGCTGCTGCCAATGCAGCGCGCGGACTTCGAGGGAATCTTCGAAGCGATGGATGGTTTGCCGGTAACGATCAGGCTGCTCGATCCCCCGCTGCACGAATTCCTTCCGCACGGCGGCGAAGAGTCGAAGCTTCTGGCGCGCACGCTCGACATTCCGCGCGCGGATCTCAATCGCATCATTGAATCTCTCCGCGAGACGAATCCCATGCTCGGCCACCGCGGGTGCCGGCTGGGCATTTCTTACCCGGAGATTACAGAGATGCAGGGACGGGCGATTCTCGAGGCCGCAGTTCGTGTAATGCGGCGCGGAATCGTGGTAAAGCCAGAGATCATGATTCCCCTTGTGTTGACCGTAAAGGAATTCGAGCACCAACGCGCGATAATCGACGAGGTCGCCGAACGCGTGCTTGGTGGAATGGGCGAAAAGATCCCGTATCTCATAGGGACGATGATCGAATTGCCACGCGCCGCGCTCACGGCCGCGCGCATCGCGCAGTCGGCGGAGTTCTTCTCATTTGGAACAAATGACCTCACGCAGACCACACTGGGACTTAGCCGGGACGATGCGGGTAGGTTCCTTCCGTCTTACATTGATAGGGGTATCTTAGCAGACGACCCTTTTCAGGTTCTTGACACCGAGGGGGTAGGAAGACTCGTAAGGATAGCTGTTGAGGAGGGGCGGAGGGTTCGTCCTACCATCAAGCTGGGAATCTGCGGGGAGCACGGCGGTGAGCCGCGCTCCATTTCTTTCTGTCACTCGCTCGGACTCGACTATGTGTCTTGCTCGCCGTTCAGAGTTCCAATCGCGCGCCTAGCCGCTGCTCATGCCGCTCTTGAAGCCTAGGGCAGGCCGCGCTCGCCGTATCGAGCTGATGCCCGCGGGATC
>JBBQWD010000051.1:0-8732 GCA_038210945.1 Gemmatimonadales bacterium | reverse complement strand
TACGATCGCGCGGATTTCATGGCGCACGTCGAGCGGATCAAGGAGTACATTCGCGCCGGCGACTGTTTTCAGGCGCTGTTGTCGCGGCGCATCGATGTGCCGCTCGACTTCGACCCAGCCGATCTCTACCGGGCGCTGCGCGCGATCAATCCGTCACCGTACATGTATCATCTCGCGCTCGACGGGATCGAAATCGTCGGCAGCTCGCCCGAGCTGCTGGTACGGGTATCGAACAACAGGATTACGCTTCGCCCGATCGCCGGTACACGGCGGCGCGGTGCGACGGCTGCCGAAGACAACGATCTGTCCGCGGAGCTCCTCGCCGACGACAAGGAGCGCGCCGAGCACGTAATGCTGGTCGATCTGGGGCGGAATGACGTCGGACGAGTGGCTAAATACGGAACGGTCAAGGTCACCGAGCTCATGAGGGTCGAGAAGTATTCGCACGTGCTTCACATCGTGAGCCAGGTCGAAGGAGAGCTGAACGACGGACTGTCGGCGCTCGATGTCTTCAGGGCCACGTTTCCGGCGGGCACGATGACGGGCGCGCCCAAAATCCGCGCGATGGAGATCATCGACGAGCTGGAGCCGGTGTCGCGTGGGCCGTATGCCGGAGCCATCGGATACATTGCGGCGGGTGGAAAGAGAATGGATCTGGCAATAACCATTCGTACCTGCATCATCGCCGACGGCAAGGCTTCCGTGCAGGCGGGCGCGGGGATCGTCGCCGATTCGGTTTCCGAGCGCGAATGGGAAGAGACTCGCAGCAAGGCCCAGGCACTCTTGAGCGCCATTGGATCGGTGCGACGGCCGCGATGATGATCGGATTGAGCATTCCATCGTACGAGCGCTTCGAGGTAGGTGGAGCGCGCGTCGTCGCGGCGGCAGGATGCGCCGCCGGCATCCGCGAGGTCCTGACTCGGGAACGCCTCTACGAGTACGCCGCGCGACAGCCGGACGCCGTTCCGCTGGTTGGCCGCGCCCCCGTGTTCGCCGTGAATCTTCCGGGTGGGTGCGGACGAGTGGTGGTGAGGCACAACATGCGCGGCGGATGGATGGCAAAGGTGAGCAAGGATCTCTTCGTTCTCCCCACGCGCGGATTTCGCGAGCTCCTCGCATCGCTGAGACTGCGCGCGAGCGGGGTGAGCACGCCCGAAGTGGTCGCCTACGTCTCGTATCCACTCAACTGGGTAGTCAGGCGATCGGACGTCGCCACCAAAGAGATACCGAACGGTCACGATCTGTCCGTCGCGCTCGCGAAAGTGACTGATCACGCGCATCGGGTGATGGTGCTGGACGCGATAGCAAAGCTTCTGCGGTCTCTCACTCAGGCCGGCGCGCACCACCAGGATCTCAATCTCAAGAATGTGCTTCTCACCGCCGGAGCCGGTCTCGGGCTCGACGCTCACGTGCTCGATGTCGATCGCGTGCGTTTCAGCTCGCCCGGCTCGCCTCTCGTCGCGAAAGCGAATCTGGACAGGCTGATTCGCTCTCTCCGCAAATGGCGAGACACGCGCGAGCTCCCTTACTCGGCTGAAGACGAAGAGTATCTGCGGCTCCGGAGCATCGAGTGAGCGTTGGCACCGCGCAGGGAGTGCCCGACAACATCTGCATCGTTATGATGAGCGCCGTTGGGGACGCCGTGCATGTACTCCCGGTGATCAACGCGCTCAAGCGGGCGAATCCCCGCACACGAATAACGTGGGTGCTTCAGCCCGGGCCAGCGGCGCTCGTACGCGGGCACCGGTCGGTGGACGAGATTGTGATCTTCGACCGCGCGAAGGGACTCACAGCATTCGCGGACGTCGCGCGCGACCTGGCGAAGCGGCGGTTCGATCTTGTGATCAATCTCCAGGTCTACTTCAAGGCAGGAATCGTCACGGCGTTGACGCATGCGCCGGTCAAGCTTGGCTTCGACCGAGCGCGGGCGCGCGATTTCAACTGGCTCTTCACCAACAGGAAGATTCCCGTCAGCCCGGTAAAACACGTCCAGGACCAGTACTTCGAGTTTCTGGCGGCGCTTGGCGTGTCGCCGGAGCCGCTCGAGTGGGACCTGGGGCCGTGGCCGAGCGAGCACGAATGGCAGCGCAGCTTCAAGTCGTCAATTCAACGCCCCATCGCTTCAATCGTCGTCGCGACGAGCAAGCCGGAGAAGGACTGGTTCCCAGAGCGATGGGCCGAGGTAGTGGACGCTCTCCACGAGCAATTCGGGATGCAGGTCGTGTTGGTGGGAGGAAAGTCGGAGCGGGAGCTGGCCGCCGAGCGAATCGTGATGGATCAGGCGAAGCACAAACCGCGCTCTGAGTTGGGGAGCGGACTGAGAAATCTCGTCTCGATTCTCGATGCATCGGCGCTCGTCCTGTCTCCTGACACCGGGCCTCTTCACATCGCGGTAGCGCTCGGCCGTCCTGTGATCAGCCTGATCGGTTACACAAATCCGAAGCGCACCGGTCCATATCGGCGCTTTCACGACCTGATCGTCGACGCTTACGGCGATCCGGGTGAGAACTACCTGATCTCGATGGAGAATCGTCCGGGCAGAATGAGCCGAATCGAGAAGAAGCAGGTTCTCGACAAGGTCGCGCTGTGGAAAGAGCGCTATGCCGGGAAGACGGGACAGTGACGCCACACAAAGACGAGTCACCGCCCGGCAAGAAGACCGGCGCAAGGCTTCCGGTGAGAGAGCAAGTCTCAGCGGGAGGAGTAGTGTTTCGGGGCGAGAAGGGCAGCATCGAAGTCGTGATCGTCTCGGTCGGTGCGCAGCACAGATGGCAGCTGCCGAAAGGGCTCGTCGAGGAGAACGAGAAGCCGGAGATTGCGGCGGTCCGAGAGGCGCGCGAGGAAGCGGGCGTCGAGAGCGTGGTCGTGCAGCATCTCGAAACGATCGAGTACTGGTTCGCCGGACTCGACGGCGGTGAACGCGTGCGCTTCCACAAGCGTGTGCATTTCTATCTGCTTCGCTATGTCGGCGGCGACACCGGCGACCACGATTGGGAAGTGAACGAGGCGCGGTGGGTTCCAATCGACGATGCGACCCGACAGCTCACGTTCGATAGCGAGCGGCGGGTGATGGAACGCGCCGGCGAGCTACTTGCTTGAGGAAGTAAGGGGCTGGCCGAACTGGTACTTGATGCCGACGTCGCGTAGCAGTCCGACGAGCCGCGCGAGAGGCAACCCCATGACCGAGAAGTAATCGCCGTTGACGCATTCGACGATCGTCGCGCCATACCCCTGAATACCGTAGGCTCCGGCTTTGTCCATCGGCTCGCCGGTCGCGATGTACGCGTCGATCTCATCCGGACGCAGCTTTCGAAACCTCACCAGCACTTCTTCCACGGCGGAGCGGAGCTTTTTCCCTCTAGCAACGGCTATTGCGGTCACGACCTTGTGCTCGCGGCCGCTCAGCTGCCGTAGCATCACGCCAGCCTGCTCGACCGAGGCCGGTTTCCCGAGGATCTTCCGATTGACGACGACGATCGTGTCAGCGCCGATCGTTATGAGATTCGGATCACGCGTGGCGACCGCGCTGGCTTTCTCGCGCGCGAGCCGTTCGGCGTGGCGGTGGGGAGTTTCCCGAGGCTTGAGGGTCTCATCGATGTTTGCCGGCCGGACTTCATGTTGAATGCCGATGAGGCTGAGAAGCTCGTGCCGGCGCGGTGAACCGGACGCGAGAACGACTCGGCACTCGCTCATCGTTCCAGCCAGAGCGTGACTGGTCCGTCATTCACGAGCTCGACGTCCATCATCGCGCCGAACTCGCCGCTCTCGACTTTCAGTCCCTTATCCCGCAACGCCGAGAGAAAGCGCTCGTAGAGCGGAATCGCCTCTTCGGGCCGGGCGGCATCGATGAAGCTGGGTCGCTTGCTTTTCTCGGCGTTTCCGTACAGTGTGAACTGCGAAACCACGAGCACCGCACCGCCAACGTCGGCCAGGCCAAGATTCATCTTGCCATCGGCATCGCTGAACAGTCGAAGGCCCGATGTCTTCTCGGCCATCCAGTCGACTTTCTCCGGCGTATCACCGTGGGTGAAGCCGACGAGAAGGAGAAAACCCTTCCCGATGCTTCCCGCTTTCTTGTCGCCAATGCGGACTTCTGCCCGCGAGACACGCTGGAGTAGAACTCGCAGCTCTACTCCACGGTGACGGACTTGGCGAGGTTGCGCGGCTGATCGACGTTCGCACCCCGCTTGACGGCGATGTAGTAGGCCAGGAGCTGGAGGGGGATGGACGCGAGAACCGGCGTCAGCATGTCCTTGGTCTCCGGGATGCGGAACTCGTAGTCGAGCTTCCCTTCGAGCGACTCTTCCTCGCGAGTCGTGATCGCGATCACGCGACCGCCGCGCGCCTTCACTTCCTGCACGTTCGAGACGACTTTGTCGAAGACCGAGTCATGCGGCGTGACGAAGACCACCGGCATCTTTTCGTCGATGAGCGCAATGGGCCCGTGTTTCATCTCGGCCGCTGGGTATCCCTCGGCGTGGATGTAGCTGATCTCCTTGAGCTTGAGCGCGCCTTCGAGCGCGGTCGGGAAGCTGTAGCCGCGGCCCAGGTAGAGGAAGTTCTGAGCGTTCTTGAAATCTTCGGCGATCTTCTCGACCTCGTCCGCGCGATCCAGAACGCTCTGGATTTTGCTGGGAAGCTTCTGCAATTCCTCGATGATCTCTTTGCCGTCTACCATCGAGAGGTTGCGCAGACGCGCCAACTTGAGCGTAAAGAGCAGAAGCGCAATTACCTGGCTGGTGAACGCCTTGGTAGAGGCTACTCCGATTTCCGGGCCAGCGTGGACGTAGATACCGCCATCGCTCTCGCGCGCGATCGTCGAGCCGACGACGTTGACGATTCCATAAGTGCGGGCGCCGCGGGATTTTGCTTCGCGCATCGCGGCAAGCGTGTCTGCCGTCTCGCCCGATTGTGAGATCACGATGCAGAGTGTCTTGTCCGTGACCACGGGATTGCGGTAGCGAAACTCCGAAGCGTACTCGACTTCCACGGGAATTCGTGCGAGGCTCTCCAGCATGTGCTCGCCGATCAGGGCCGAGTGCCAGCTCGTTCCGCAGGCGGTAATGAGGATGTTGTCGAACCTGAGCAGCTCTTCGTCGGTCATGTTCAGACCGCCCAGCTTCGACGTTCCCTGATCAGGGAGGAGGCGTCCCCGCATGGCGTTCTCGACCGTGGCCGGTTGCTCGAAGATCTCCTTGAGCATGAAGTGGTCGAACCCGCCGCGCTCGATCTGGTCCAGATCCCAATCGATCTTGCTCACGCCGCGATCGAGCTGCTGCGCGCGCTGGTTGAGAATCGTGTAGCCATCGCGCGTCAGCACCGCAACATCGCCGTCGTCGAGATAGACCACCTCGCGCGTCTGGGCGAGGATCGCCGAGACGTCGCTTGCCACGTAGTACTCGCCCTCACCGAGACCCAGGAGAAGCGGACTTCCCTTCCTCGCGGCGACGATCTTGTTCTTGTCCTTGCTGGAGACGACCGCGATTCCGTAGGTGCCCTCGATCTGCCAGAGCGCTTCGATGACGGCGTCCTCAAGATTTCCGTCGAACGCTTCCTCGATGAGGTGGGCGATTACTTCAGTATCCGTGTCGGACGCGAATTCGTGTCCGCGCGCCTCGAGTCCCTTTTTGAGGGTGCCGGAATTCTCGATGATGCCGTTGTGCACGACCGCGATGTCGCCCTTGCAGTCGACGTGCGGGTGCGCGTTGCATTCGTTGGGAACGCCATGGGTGGCCCAGCGCGTATGGCCGATTCCGGTGTCGCCCTCGACCGGCTTCGTCGCGAGCGCACGCTCCAGCTGCGAGATCTTTCCCGCTGCCTTACGTGTCTCGACGCCCGTTCCGTTCATTACGGCCACGCCCGCGGAGTCGTACCCGCGGTATTCCATCCTCTTGAGTCCCTCGAGGAGTAGCGGAGTGGCTCCACGCATTCCGATGTAACCGATTATCCCGCACATATGATCTCTTGGTGACGGTCCTCTTACTTGCCCAGCGCCTCGACCGGCTTCCGGCAGTCGCCGACCAGCTGCTCAGCCGCTTCCGCGCTCGGGGCTTCTGCTATTACTCGCACGATTGGTTCCGTTCCAGATGGCCTGATGTGGACCCAACGGTCGGGCCAGGTCAGCCTCAGGCCATCCTGGGTATCCACCTCGGCGTCGGGGAAGGCCCGCTTGAGCGCTTCGTACACCGTGTCGAGGGGTGCAGCAGGACGCGCCAGCTTGTCCTTAACGATAACGTATCTCGGGTACGACGCGACGATCTTCGAGAGCGGTTTGCCCTCTTCCAGAAGGAGCTGGAGAATGAGGGCAGCCCCAACCGGCGCGTCCCGTCCGAGGTGAAGCTCAGGAAGAATTACGCCGCCATTCCCCTCCCCACCGATCGGCGCTCCTTCCGACCGCATGCGGGTGGCGACGTTCACTTCGCCGACCGGCGCGCGAATTACTCGAGTTCCCGCTTCGCGGGCGATGTCATCGACGATGCGGCTAGTCGACAGATTCGTGACAACTACACCTTTCCGGTGTCGGAGCACGACTTTGGCCGCCAATGCCAGAGTATAGTCCTCTCCTATCGCCAAGCCTTCTTCGGAAACGAGCGCGAGACGATCGACATCCGGATCCACCGCCATCCCGATGTCACAGTGGGAATCTTCAACGAGCTTTTGAAGCTCACCGAGGTTCTCAGCGGTCGGCTCGGGTGGACGAGGGAATCTGCCGTCCGGCTCCATGTTGATCGTCGCGAGCTTGCAACCCAGCAGCTCCAACAGGACCGGCATGAAGACGCCGCCGGCACCGCGCACGCAGTCGAGTCCGACCTTGAATCCACGCTTCCTGATTCCCTCGACATTGAGAAACGGGAGCGCGAGGATTTTTTCGATGTGATCGCGAGCGGCTTCCTGGTCCTTCGAGACCGTGCCGAGCTTGTCCCAGGTCGCGCGTGGAATCTTTCCCTCGACGACCTTCCGCATGTCGGCGGCTTCCGCACCGTCGAGAAAAAGTCCGGACGGGCCGATGAACTTGAGCGCGTTCCACTCGATTGGGTTGTGGCTCGCGGTAATCGCCAGTCCGCCTGCTGCCTGATGATGCTCGACCGCGAGCTGCACCGTTGGCGTCGGGACCATGCCGATGTCGAGCACATCGCACCCGACCGACTGTAGCGCGGCGTGAACCACCTGCTGAAACATCGGCCCGGAGACTCTGCTGTCGCGCCCGACGACGATCTGCGCCTTGCCGCCGGCGCGGGCGAGCGCCCACGCGCCGAAGCCCGCTGCAAACTGCGCGATGATCTCGGGCGTGAGCGCCTCGCCCACTCGCCCGCGCACGCCGGAGACGCTCACCATCAGTCCTTCAAAGGCCATTCGCGAATCTTCCTCTCGTTTCTACTGGGACTTCGGATCAGCGGGTAATTTAGTCTTCAAACAGCGACTCGGCCGACGGATGGCGGCACGCCGATTGGTTAACTTCTCCTCCACCTTCTCCCCACGTGAAACGCGAATGACCCGCATTTTCGACGAAGACCTCAAGGCCTCGTTCGGCACCCGCGCGATACACGCCGGCCAGCGCCCGGATCCGCTTTCCGGGGCCATCATGACCCCGATCTACACGACCTCCACCTACGTCCAGGAAGGGTTGGGCAAGAACAAGGGCTATGAGTATGCGCGCGGGAAAAACCCGACCCGCGAGGCATTGGAGCGAAACGTGGCCGCTCTCGAAGGAGGCATGCACGGTTTCGCGTTCTCGAGCGGAATGGGCGCGACCGATTCCATCATGAAGCTGTTCAAATCGGGCGATCACATCGTGGCCGGTGAGAGCAGCTACGGCGGCACCTTCAGACTATTCGACAAGATCCTCAGGAACTTCGGGTTGTCCTTCTCCTACGTCGACAGCCGCGATCCGCAGAAGGTCGAGGATGCGTGCACCAAGAACACCGTTGCGATCATGATGGAGACTCCGACGAACCCGATGATGCGCATCACGGATCTGTCAGCCGTAGGACAGATCGCGAAGCGAAAGAAGGCGCTCTTCATCGTGGACAACACCTTTGCGTCTCCGTACTTCCAGCGCCCCTTCGATCACGGTGCCGACATCGTGTACCACTCGAGCACCAAGTATCTGAACGGCCACAGCGACATGGTCGGCGGCATCGCCGTCGTCCGCGACGATGGGCTCGCGGAGCGCCTGCAGTTCATCCTCAACTCGGCGGGCGCGGTGCCTGGGCCCTTCGACGCCTGGCTGGTGTTGCGCGGAACGAAGACGCTTCACCTTCGCATGCCGCGTCACGACGAGAACGGACGGAAGATCGCGGCTTGGCTGGCCGAGAAGATCGGTCACGAGAACGTGATCTATCCGGGGCTCACGTCGCATCCGCAGCACGAGCTCGCCAAGAAGCAGATGAAGGGATTCGGCGGAATGATCTCCATTCTGACGGGCAGCAAGGACAAGGCGGCGAGGATCCTGAGCAAGGTCCGCGTCTTCTCGCTCGCCGAATCACTCGGCGGAGTCGAGAGTCTGATCAGCCATCCCGCTTCGATGACGCACGCGTCCGTTCCGCCTGAGCGGCGCGCCGAGCTGGGGCTTCGCGACGATCTGCTGCGGCTGTCATGCGGAGTAGAAGACGTTGGTGACCTGATCGCGGATCTCGAGCAAGCGTTCGGATGAAGGTCTTGATCGTCGGCGGCGGCGGGCGCGAGCACGCGCTCGCGTGGAAGCTTCGCCGCGACGATCCTAACGCCGAGCT
>JBBQWD010000050.1:0-8743 GCA_038210945.1 Gemmatimonadales bacterium | reverse complement strand
TTTCTGGCCGCGTTTTCGGCGGCGCGTACGAGCGCGGGGCCGGACGCATCGAGCGCGGTGACGTGAGTCGCATTCCGCGCCAGGTGCAGCGCGAACGAGCCGTGGTAGCTGAAACAGTCGAGCGCTCTGCCGCGCGCAACTGTTCCGACGAAATGCCTGTTCTCTCTCTGGTCGAGGAACGCGCCAGTCTTCTGCCCCGTCCAGGGCGCCGCCAGAAACCGCACGCCGTATTCGTGGACTTCGATCTCGCGCGGGACTTCCCCGTGGAGGATGGCGGTCTCGCGTGGCAGTCCTTCCTTTGACCGCAGCGGTACGTCGTTCCGCGCGAGAATTCCCAGAGGCTCGACGAGCGATCGCAGCGACGTGAGAATCTCCTCCCGGAATCGCTCGAGTCCCGCGCTCATCAGCTGCACGACGAGCCATTCGTCGTAGCGATCGCACACGAGAGACGGACAGCCATCGGCCTCGCCATGGATCAGGCGAAAGGCGTTGGTGTGGTCCTCGAGCGGCACCCGTCTCGCAATCGCCGCGGCAATGTGCTCGTCCCACCACGCCTGATCGATCACTGCGTCGGGGTTCGGATCGAGGAGGCGGAGCGAAATCTCGGACTTGGGGCTCCAGAGCGCCCAGCCGAGCGGCTTGCCCCGATTGTCGTGCACCAGCACCGCGCCGGCCTCCATCATCGGCCGCTCCGTCACGTCCGTGCGATAGATCCAGGGATGCCCAGCGAGCCACCTGCGCGCTCCCTTGGAGTTCACTCGCGCTACGGTCATGCGGGTGAATGTAACCGCCCGCGGCGTACGGTTCTTGCGCAACCTCCCGGATATGGCGGACCTGGCGGACATTCGAAACCTCGTACCACTGACGGTCGGCGCGGCGGCGGGCGGTCTGCTCCTTCGCGAACGCCGCATCCGCACCAAGGCCGAGCGCCTGAGCGCGGCTACACTTGAGACCCTGCTCAACGCGATCGATGCCAACGATGCCACAACAGGCGCTCACGTTCGGCGCGTCGCGACGTTCGGGCTGATCATCGGGGAAGCCGCTGGCCTCGACGACCGTGAGCTCCACAGCATCGAACGGGTTGCTCTCTTCCACGACATCGGGAAGCTGCACGAGGCGCTCACCGACATCTTCCATGATCCAGCGAAGCTCACCCCCGAAGAGCGGCGCGCCGTGATGACGCACCCGCAGCGTGGAGCGGAGGTCCTCGCTCCACTGAGCGTGTTCTATCCCGATCTGGGCAAGGGAGTCGCTGCCCATCACGAGCGGTGGGATGGAACGGGCTACCCGCGGGGGATCAAGGGCAAGCGAATCCCGCTCACCGCCCGTGTCGTTGCCATTGCGGACAGCTTCGACGCGATCACGCATCGCCGTCGCTACAGCCATGCACGAAGCTTCAGCGTTGCGGTGAAGGCGGTCGAGGAGGGGCGGGGAACCCAGTTCGATCCGGAGCTGGTGGATCTGTTTCTGACTCCCGACGTGCTGGCGAAAGTCGAAAAGAAAATGCTTCAGGCCAATGCGCCACGTGCTAAGCACGCAAACCGGCGTCGGGGCGAGGGCCAGGATGTCCCGGACATCACATTCCGATGGCGGCAGCGATCGAACGGGCCGCCCGCTCGGGATCGTCTGACTTGAAAATCGCGTTGATGACCGCAACGCCGGCGGCCCCGGCTGCCATTACCTGAGCGGCACGAGCCGCGGTCAATCCCCCGACGGCCAGCGCCGGACGCCCCGAGAGCTCGGCGAGCTTTCTGAATCCTTCGATCCCTATCGCCTTACCCGCATCGCCCTTCGAGCCCGTCGTAAAGAGCGGACCGATCCCCACGTAATCCGCTTCTTTCGCGTTAGCGAGCTCCGCGTCTCCGCCGAGCGATGCGCCGATGATGAAGTTGGGGGGCGCAAATCTGCGGATGGCGCTGACCGGCAGATCAGCCTCTCCGACGTGAACGCCTGCGGCGCCGGCGGCCAAAGCAATGTCGGCGCGGTCGTTGACGATGACCGGCACTGGTACTTTGCTCACGATTGCCTTGGCGATCTCGACGACTTCACGGGGGGTGGCCTTCTTAAGCCTCACCTGCACGCTCGTCGCGCCCCCGCGCACCGCCGCCGCCACGTGATCCACAAGCGTTGAGCGCTGATCCTCGGCGTCATCGGTGATGGCAACGAGACGCAGGATCTTTGGGTCGAGCATCTGCTCTAGCGAGTTAGGAAGGTCGTCCGAGTCGCGAGGCGCTTCTTGGTCGTGGTGGTCTTCGTTGATTTCTTCGGAGCCGCTTTAGTCGTCGTCCTGCTCGTCGACTTGGCGGTGGATTTGATGGGGGACTTTACCGAAGTCCTGGTCGTGGTCGTTTTCGCCGCAGGCTTGGTCACCGCCTTGGTTCCTGTTCTTGCAGCGGTAGCAGCCGGTTTGGTCGTGGCGGCTGAGGCGAGCATGAGCGGCTTGGTCTTTTTCGCCGGAGCTTTCGCGCGAACCTGTCTGATTGCGGTCACGTGCTGTTCGAGCGTAACCCGAAACTCATGATGGCCGTCACGACTCGCCACGAAATAGATATATGGAACAGTCGCGGGGTGCGCCGCCGCGGCGAGACTCGCCACTCCGGGAGAAGCGATCGGTCCCGGGGGCAGACCCTTGTGGATGTAGGTGTTATAGGGCGACTTGACCTCGAGATCCTTGTACAGCACCCGCCCGACGTGATGGCCGAGCGCGTACTGGATCGTCGGATCCGCCTGGAGAAGCATCCCTTTGCGCAGCCGGTTGTAGTAGACGGCGGCGATCACGGGGCGCTCCTCGGGAACGCGCGCTTCCCTCTCAACGATGGAGGCCATCGTCACGAGGTCGTTTCGATTGATCTTGAGGTCAGTGAGGCTGCTGTCCCATTCGGGCCGCCACCGACGCTCGAAGGAATACACCATCTCCCTCACGGCCTGTCGCGCCGTTGTGCCGAGCGGGAACGCGTAAGTATCGGGAAAGACGTAGCCCTCGAGCGTTGGATTCGGGATGTCGAGTCTGGCAAGAAGGGCCGTGTCACGCATGGCGGCCTTCACTGAATCAGCCGGCACCTTGAGCGTCCGCGCGAGCAGAGGCGTGATCTGCGAGAGGGTGTAGCCCTCCGGGATCGTGATCGTGTTGACCAGCCCATGTCCGCCGTTGAGCGCGCTGACGATGTCCGACCACGGCGTTCCCTGCTTCAAGAGGTAGGTGCCGGGCTTGATGTTGCGATCTCCACCCGTGACCCTGCCGTACAGCCGGAACACCTTCGGCCACCCGACGAGCCTGGCTTTCGCCAGCGAATCCGTCGCCTGGCTGAAGCTCGCTCCCCTCGGGATGATGACGCGCGTAGGCGCGCCGTGCGGCTTGCCGCCACACGCGGCCACGAGCACGCACCCCGCGACCAGCGCGAAGCGAAGATCAGTCCTGAACATTTAGGGCCTGCTGTAGAAGAATCGTTGCGGCAAGGGCATCAACGTCGCCCTTACGACCGCGGGTGGATTCTCCCATCTCTTTGACTGTGCGCAACGCTGCCGCCGTGGTAAATCGTTCATCTAAGAAACGAACGGGGAGGCCTGTACGTTTCGCAATTTCTACCCCCACGGCCCTTATTTCAGCCGTCCAATCGGTCTCGAGGCCCTCTCCGTCGAGCGGAAGGCCAAAAACGAACCCCCGCGCTTCGAGCTCCTGGGCGCGCGCGAGGATTTTTGTGATGGGGGCCCTTTTGCCTTCGCGCCGCGTTATGAACCCCGCCGGCGAGGCGATCATGCCGAGCGGGTCGCTGATCGCGAAGCCAACTCGCTTGCGGCCGTAGTCGACGGCGAGAAAACGGGCCAGCGCGGCGTTCACTCTACCCCTGCGCCATCTGAGTGAAGAATTCCTTGTTGTTCTTGGATTTCGCCATCTGACGCAGCAGGAACTCGATCGCTTCGGCCTCCGGCATGTCGGCGAGGAACTGTCGCAGCAGTATCGCACGATTGATCTCGGACTGGCTCAGTAGGAGCTCTTCCTTCCGGGTGCCCGACTTGAAGATGTCGATCGCGGGATACACTCGCCTGTCCGCGATTTTGCGATCGAGCACCAGCTCCATGTTGCCGGTTCCCTTGAATTCCTCGAAGATGACGTCGTCCATGCGGGAGCCAGTCTCAGTGAGCGCGCTCGCTATAATCGTCAGCGATCCACCGCCCTCGATGTTGCGCGCGGAGCCGAAGAAACGCTTCGGCTTGTGGAGCGCGCTGGCATCGACACCGCCGGACAGGATCTTCCCCGATTGCGGTGCGACTGTGTTGTGCGCGCGCGCGAAGCGGGTGAGAGAATCGAGGAGGATCACCACATCCTTGCCGTGCTCCACCAACCGCTTGGCCTTCTCAAGAACCATGTCCGATACCTGCACGTGCCGGGCAGCGCCCTCGTCGAACGTCGAGCTCACCACCTCGGCGCGCGTGGTGCTGGCAATCATCTCCGTCACTTCTTCCGGACGCTCGTCGATCAGCAGCACGATGATCGTGACCTCCGGATGATTCTCGGCGATCGCGTTCGCCATCTTGTGCAGCAGGATCGTCTTTCCGGCGCGCGGTGGTGAAACGATGATTCCTCGCTGCCCCTTTCCGATCGGCGCCATGAGGTCCATGACGCGCATGCTGAGATCGCCATCCTTCGTCTCGAGACGAAGCCGCTCATCCGGATACTGCGGACGCAGATTGTCGAATGGCACCCGGTCCTTCGCCTTCTCCGGGTCGTCCCCGTTTACGCTCTCGACCTTGAGCAGGGCGAGATATCTCTCCCACGGCTTGGGCGGCCGCACCTGTCCCCGCACCTCGTCTCCCGTTCTGAGCCCGAACCGCTTGATCTGGGATGGCGAGACGTAGATGTCGTCCGGACCCGGCAGGTAGCTCCAATCCTGGCTGCGCAGAAAGCCGTAGCCCTCGGGAAGAATCTCGAGGACCCCGTCACCGTGCAGCACGACGTCGGTCTCGAGAAGATTCTGCTCGATCTGGAAGATGAGATCCTGCTTCCCGAGACCCGACGAGCCGTCAATCTTTAGGCCGTCGGCCATCTCCTGGAGCTCGGTCACGGATTTTCGCTTTAACTCGGCGATATCCACGCTATGGGGAGAGAAAAGAGGAAGGACGCCTGAGCATGTTCGAGCTCAGTGGGGCGCGGCCGTTGGTGCGAGGTGGGAGAAGGTGCTGGCGGAGAGGGAGGGAGTGGGCGAGTCGGTGAAACAACGCCCGATTTACCCGAAGCTAACTGTGCTCAAAAAAGCGGTCAAGTCAGAAAGAGATGTAGCGCATTGGATTTTTCTTGATGTCCTTGATGAGTGACGTGAGCAACCCCCGTGTGCGGCCCAGCTCTTTCTGGAGCGCGCTGTCCGGATGTGCGGCGGTAATCGTGGCTACAGGGTTTGAGAGGAGAAGCTGCAGAGAGTCGAGCTGCGCGAGCACTCCATTGGCCTTGGTGACCAGCGTCGTGTCACGACGGAAGCGACCAAGGGTTCCGTTCTTCGACGACATCAGAGCCCGGATCGAATCGGTGGCTGCCATCACGTGCGACGCCCTCTCCATCAGATGAGTGCGCGAGGCCAGTCCAATGGTACCTTCCCCCCGGCTCGCTTTCGACCTGATGCTGGATACGCGGCCCCTTATCTCGGGCATGCGCGCAACGCCGCGCGCGCGCGCGTTTCCAATCGTGCCGACGGGACTCTTGATCATTGTGTCCAGCTGGGAGAGGCCGGCAAGGAGCTGAGTAAGCGCGGGTCCAACCGTCGCGACATCGCCTTCGAGGTCACCGAGCTTCGCCTTCCGGCGTGTGTGGACGGTATCGCCGTCGTGCACTGGTGGCGACGCCGCCGATCCCGCGGCGATGAAGACGATCCGCTTTCCAATGAGGCTGCCGGAGGGCCGTATCTGCGCGTAGGAATCCCGTCGCACGCTCGGCAGCGCGGCCTCGAGGAACTGCGTTCTGATGATCACTCGCTCCAGAATGTCGGTCGACGGTGAGCGGAAGGAAACGTCCTTGACCAGGCCCGCCTGCTGTCCCGAGAGCCAGACCTCGGTCCCGGGAAGGACACCGGTCGCTGCGTCCGTGACGACGTAGAGGGTTACTTTCTCGCCTCGTAGACCGCCGACCCGCGCGAAAACCAGTGTAACTATAGTGAGCACCCCGATCGCCGCCACCGCAATGACACCTGCGGTCAATTGTCTCCAATGAAGATGGCGCGGCATGGAGCGTCAATATAGGCATGGGCCGTCGGGAGCGCTTATCTTATCGCTGGCACATGACCGACGATAACCCTTCTCCTGCATGCTGATCGGAGTCCCGCGAGAGATCGCGAGTGGAGAGCGCCGGGTCGCGCTCGTCCCCGAAGTGGTGTCGCAGCTGACCAAGGCGGGCCATCGTGTCGTCGTCGAGCGCGGCGCTGGGCTTCGAGCCGGATTCACCGACGAAGCTTACCGCGCGGCGGGCTGTGATCTCGCGGATTCGGCCGACGAGATCTATTCCACCGCGCAGATGATTCTCAAAGTGCAGCGTCCCGCGCGCAACGAAGCCGGGCAAGCGGAGCTCGACGAGATGACGGATGGATCGGTCCTCATCGGCCTCCTCCAGCCTTCTGGCGATCCCGCGCTGTTTCAGCAGCTGGCCGAGCGGCGCATCATCGCCTGCAGCATGGAGCTCGTGCCGCGCACGACCCGGGCGCAGATGATGGACGCTCTGTCATCACAGAGCACAGTCGCCGGGTACAAGGCCGTGCTCCTCGCCGCGAACGCTCTCCAGAAATTCTTTCCGATGCTGATGACGGCAGCAGGTACGGTTCGTCCGGCGCGGGTCCTGGTCATCGGCGCGGGCGTGGCTGGATTGCAGGCGATCGCCACTGCGCGCCGCATCGGCGCCGTCGTCGAAGCATTCGACACCCGACCAGTGGTCAAGGAGCAGGTGAAGAGCCTCGGCGCCACTTTCGTCGAGCTCGATCTGCACGGCGAGGATGCTCAGGACGCGGGCGGGTACGCCAGAGAGCTGAGCAAGGATCACATCAGGCGCGAGAAGGAGCTGATTCACGAGCGAGCGGTGCAGGCCGACGTGATCATCACAACCGCACTGATCCCCGGCAAGCCGGCCCCCATGCTCATCGATGCGAAGACAATCGTGGAGATGCGGCCCGGCTCCGTGATCGTTGATCTCGCCGGTGAACAGGGCGGTAACTGCGAGCTCAGCGTTCCGGGCGAGACGGTCGTCAGAAACGACGTGACGATCATCGCGCCGCTTCACATCTCGAGCGACCTGGCGTATCACGCCAGCCAGATGTACTCCAAGAACGTCGCCGCTCTGGTGACGCTGCTCGCGCCCAAGGGCGAGCTCAATCTCAACTTCGGCGACGATATCATCAGTGCAGTCTGCGTGACTGCCGATGGCGAGATCCGGCACGCACCTACCCGGCAGCGGCTCGGAATGTCGAAGCCGGAAACATCAACCGTGGAGTCCGCAAAGTGAGTCAGGAGCTGGTGCTAGGCATCTACGTGTTCATCATGGCGATCTTCGTCGGCTTCGAGGTGATCAGCCGCGTGCCATCGGTGCTCCACACGCCGCTCATGTCTGGCACCAACGCGATCCACGGAATCGTGGTGCTCGGAGCAATGCTCGTGGCGGGATCGGCGGACACTCCACTGCTGAAGGCACTTGGCTTCATCGCGGTCGTATTCGGCGCGGCGAACGTGTTTGGTGGCTTCGTGGTGACGGACCGCATGCTCGAGATGTTCAAGAAGCGCGAGGTCGAAGCTCCGAAGGGAGACGCGGAGAAAAAACAGGATGCTTGATTTCCGCGGATCGGTGATAGCGCTCAGTTACATCGTCGCCGCGGTTCTCTTCATTTTCGGACTCAAGAGACTCAGCTCGCCCTCCAGCGCGCGATCGGGCAATCGGCTCGCCGCGATCGGCATGGCGCTCGCACTCGGCGTGACGCTGCTCGACCGGCAAATCGTGTCCTACTGGACGATTGCGATCGGAACTCTGATCGGCGCGGTCATGGGTGTGTACTTCGCCAGAACGGTTCAGATGACGGCGATGCCCCAGATGGTCGCGCTCTTCAACGGGATGGGAGGCGCGACCGCTGCGCTCGTGTCGGTCGCCGAATTTCTGCGGCTGACGAGAGCGGGTGAGTCGGTCGGCGTCGGTGAGTCGACGTCGATCGTACTGGGCACCGCCATCGGGGCGATCTCGTTCACCGGCAGCATCGTCGCTTTCGGGAAGCTGCAGGAGATTCTTCCGGGACGGCCGCTTCAATTTCCGCTGCAGCGTTTGACCAACGCTCTCATCCTGATCGCGGTCCTGGCACTCGGCGCGTCAGTCGTACTAGCTGGAGGAGGGTCGACCGCGCTCTGGATGCTCTTCGCGGCGGCGCTCGTACTCGGAACGATGTTCGTGCTGCCTATCGGCGGCGGAGACATGCCAGTCGTCATATCGATTCTGAACTCTCTCACTGGACTCGCCGCGGCACTCACTGGGTTCGTGCTTCACAATCAGATGCTGGTGGTGGCGGGAGTTCTCGTCGGTGCGTCTGGAACGCTGTTGACGCTCCTCATGAGCAAGGCGATGAATCGCTCGGTGGGCAACGTCTTGTTCGGCGCGTTTGGCGCGGCGACGAGCGATGCTGCCGCGACGACGAGCGCGGTTGGGCGCACCGTTCGACAAACGACGGCCGAGGACACGGCGATCGCACTCGCCTATGCGAGAAGCGTCGTGATCGTGCCCGGCTATGGT
>JBBQWD010000049.1:0-8746 GCA_038210945.1 Gemmatimonadales bacterium | reverse complement strand
TAGCCGCGAGACTATATTTCCCTTGCCCCAGGTCCCGGAGGGCGTCAGCCCACTAACTCCGTCAGGACCCCGAAGGTAGCAGCGGCATGCGGTGTCTAGCGTTGCTCCGTCAGGCCTGGGGTACTCCCGCCTCGCAATGTCTCTCGCACTAGCCCGCAAATACCGCCCGAAGAGCTTCGCTGACGTAGCTGTCCAGTCGCACGTGTCCAACACGCTGCGTGGCGCCATCGCCAGGGGACGAGTTGCGCACGGCTACCTGCTTTGCGGACCACGCGGGGTCGGCAAGACGACCCTCGCGCGCGTGCTCGCAATGGCGTTGAACTGCGACAACAAGCAGGGCGACGGCGAGCCGTGCGGGAAGTGCATCTCGTGCCAGCGCATCTGGAGCGGCTCGTCGAGCCTCGACGTCGTGGAGATCGATGCCGCGTCCAATCGCGGAGTGGACGACGCGCGCGATCTGCGCGAGCGAGCCATGTACGCGCCGTCTGGTGACGATCGTTTCAAAGTCTACATCGTCGATGAAGCGCACATGCTGACGCGCGAGGCGTGGAACGCGCTGCTGAAGATCCTGGAAGAGCCGCCGCCGCGCGTGATATTCGTTTTCGCGACGACAGAGCCGCAGAAAATCGCGCAGGCCGCGGCGCCTGTTCTCAGCCGCCTTCAGCGCTTCGATCTCAAGCGCATCGGCCTCGCCGATATCACCAGGCGTCTCTCCACGGTGCTCGGCACGGAAGGAGTGGAGGTCTCCGAGGATGCGCTGGCCATGATCGCGCGCGCTGCGGATGGCTCGATGCGCGACGCGCTGAGCCTTACAGACCAGGTCATTTCGATTGGTGAAGGACCGGTGACTACTGAACGCGTTAGGGAAGCGCTGGGTCTCGTGCCCGAGGACGAGTTCATCGCGATTCTCGACATCATCGCCGGCCATCGAGCGGGTGACGTGTTCGGCGCCGTGAACAAGCTTGCCGACGCGGGTGTCGATTTCGGTGTCTTTCTGTCCGGCTTCGCCGACATTCTTCGCGCTCAGCTCACCGTCGTGCTCAACGGGAAGGCCGAAGGCGTCTCAACTGCCGCCGCCGCGGCCCTCAAGGAGAGACGCGAGCTGTTCGCGGCCGGCGATCTTCTGCGCATGATCAGCGCGGTCAATGCGCTGGAGCCAACCTTCAGAAAGAGCGGGCAGCAGCAGCTGCTGATCGAGATGCTCCTCATTCGGATGGCTCTTCTCGACCGCACAGTCGCGCTTGAGGACCTGCTCAAGGGGCTTGGTGGAGAGTCGACGTCGAGCGCCGAGACCAGAGAGCCGCCGAGCGGCGGGTCCGTGCGCAGTCAGCCTGCCCACGCATCGGTTGCCCACACGGCACAGCGACCCGCGACCCGGCCGGGATACCCACCGCAGCTCGATGCGCCCAACGTGCCAGCCGCTGCTTCTCCAGCTGCGCCAAAACAACCGTCGCCGTCTGTCAACGAGGGCCAGCTACTCGAAATGAAGCGCGCAATGGAGACAACGGCACAGGATTCGAATCGGAGCCGGATGACTCCCGAGGCCCTCAAGGAGGAGCGCATCGGTATGCTTCGGCAGAAGGACCCGGCACTTGGCGCGGCGATCGACGAGCTCGACCTCGAACTCCTCGATTGATTCTCGAACCACACCCAGGACTCATGGCTGATTTCAGCAAGATCTTAGAGCAGGCGCAGCAGATGCAAGCGCGCATGAAGGAAATGCAGTCCGAGCTTGAGAAGCAGACGGTGACGGCGGCTGCCGGCGGAGGAATGGTCACCGTCGAGGCAGACGGCAAAGGGACCATCACGCGCGTCAAGATCGATCCGAGCGTCGCCGATCCCAAGGACGTGGAGATGCTCGAGGATCTGGTTCTCGTCGCCGTCAACGAAGCGCAGAAAAAAGCTGCCGACCTCGCGCAGACGGAAATGAGTCGCCTGACCGGGGGTTTGAACCTCCCTTTCAAGCTCCCTTTTTAGCGTGGGAGCGATCGACGATTTGGCTGCCGAACTGTCCAAGCTCCCCGGGATCGGGCGCAAGACGGCGCTTCGGCTAACCTACCACCTTCTCAAGCAATCGCCGGAGCAGTCCAAGCGTCTTGCCTCGGCCCTTTCGATCCTGGCCGAGAAGGTCCGTCCCTGCCCTCAGTGCTTCAACCTGACCGAGGAGGATTTGTGCGTCATCTGCCGTGACGCCCGCAGGGATACGGGAGTCATCTGCGCAGTAGAGGAGGCTTCCGATATCGGCGCTATCGAGCGGTCTGGCGAGTTCCGGGGCATGTATCACGTCCTGGGTGGTCGCTTGTCACCGCTGGACGGCATTGGACCGGAAGATCTCACCATCCCACAGCTGGAGACGAGAGTGTCTGCTGGAGTCGTCCGCGAAGTGATAATTGCCACGAATCCGAGCATCGAGGGGGAAACCACGGCGCTGTATGTCCAGCGCAAGCTTTCGCGGTACCCGCTCACGGTGTCCAGGATCGCGCGTGGACTGCCAGTGGGTGGCGACCTCGAGTACGCCGACGGCGTAACGATCGCTCAGGCACTTACAGCCAGACGGTCGATGTCATGAGCAGACAGAAACTGAGTTTCGTAGCCGTTGGGTTTCTGGGCGGCATCGCCGCCGGGAGCCTGATGTGGACCCAGATGCAGCGCCAGTATCGCCGGCATCTGTTCAGCAAGTCTCCACTCCGCCGCGTCGCCGCTCTCGGGTACTTACGCGCTCGACCGACGGTAAATACCGCGCAGATCCTTCGCGAGTACGTGGCGTGGGAGCCAAGGGCGATCCTCCGCCAGCGCGGCGCCCAAATGCTGAAGCGGATCGAGTCGACGCTTTGACCGGAGCACGATGACCGCCGGCACGGCAAACTGGTCGTTCACACAGGACGACTTTACCTCGATAACCGAATCTCTGAAGCGCTTTCTGGGCGAGACCAAGTCGCTGTGCGCGCTTTTGGTCGATCGCTCGGGGCAGCTCGTAACCACTGTCGGCGATTCTCCTGGGCTCGACACTACGACGTTCGCGTCCCTGACCGCCGCCGACTACAGCGCCAACGACCAGCTCGCAAAGCT
The DNA here is from genome assembly GCA_038210945.1 of Gemmatimonadales bacterium. Classification (GTDB taxonomy): domain Bacteria; phylum Gemmatimonadota; class Gemmatimonadetes; order Gemmatimonadales; family Gemmatimonadaceae; genus UBA4720. The sequence continues at coordinate 5,677 of JBBQWD010000049.1, read as the reverse complement.
GGTTGGCGAGAACGACTTCACGAGCCTGTTCCATCAGGGCGACAAAGGCTCGATTTACGTCGCGGATATCGCGCGACGGCTTCTGCTGGTGATAATCTTCGACTCACGCACGACTGTCGGCCTCGTCCGCCTCAGAATGAAGGATGAGATCGAGGAGTTGACGCTGTTGATCGATCGTGTATTCTCACGCGGTCGGGACGGCGCCGAGCCTGGCGGGCATCATCTGCTCGAAGGCGCGGATGACGAGATCGACAAACTCTTCAACTGGTGAGGAAGAGCTAGACGTGTCGATGATCAACTACGCTTCGCGCGAGATCAACTGTAAGATCGTTTACTATGGTCCCGGGCTCGGCGGCAAAACTACGAATCTCGAGCACGTCTACGGCAAGGTGAAGCCGGAGACGAGGGGCAAGCTCATATCGCTCGCGACTGAAACCGAGCGCACTCTCTTTTTCGATTTCCTGCCCGTCGACCTCGGCACGATACGCGGCTTCAAGACGCGTTTTCACCTTTACACGGTTCCCGGCCAGGTCTATTACAACGCCAGCCGCAAGCTCATTCTCAAGAATGTGGACGGCATAGTCTTCGTGGGCGACTCGCAGGCGGAACGGATGGAAGCGAACCTCGAGTCCATGCAGAACCTCTACGACAACATGTCCGAGTACGGGTACGACCTGACGCAGATGCCGTTCGTGATCCAGTACAACAAGCGCGACCTGCCGAACGCGGCGCCGATCGAGGATCTGCAAGCTGCTCTCAATCCCGGGTGGGAAGTGGAAGATGCGGTCAAGCACCGCGTGCAGCCCGATCCCTACCACGCGGGACAAAACCTGGTCGAGCAAGTGTCGGGCGGAGAGTGGGTAGAGCGCGCGCCGTATTTCGAGGCGATAGCGGTCAACGGGGACGGCGTGTTCGACACCCTGAAGGCCGTGAGTAAGCTGGTGCTGAAGGCGCTCGCCTAGCGATCGGAGAGTCTCGGGTGAATCTGAATCTCCCGAACACGATCACATTCGGCCGGATACTGGCCGCGCCATTCATCGCAGCACTGCCGTTCATTGCCTCGCCCGGAGCCCGACTCATTGCGTTCGTCCTCTACATCGTCGCGGCCGTCACAGACTACTACGACGGCTACCTCGCGCGCACGCGGAATCTCATCACGGATCTCGGCCGGTTGCTCGATCCGCTCGCCGACAAACTGCTGCTGTTCGCGACACTGATACCGATGTTCGTGCTGATGGCCCCGCCGAGTGATCCCCTGGTGCCGACTCGCGCGGAGAGCATTGATGCGGCGCGCCTCCAGTTCGTCACTCCGTTCGGAAACGTGGGACTTCCGTGGTGGGTCGTCGCGATCGTGATAGGTCGGGAGATTTTCATGACGATCTTCCGTCAGGCAGCGGCAAGGCGCGGTGTGGTGATCTCCGCGATCGGGTCGGCCAAGTGGAAAACCGGATTTCAGTCAGTCTGGGTCGGCTCGGCCTACTTCTGGTTTTTTGCCGTGACTCTTGCCAGAGCCCAGGGTTGGACCAGCGCCGCCTGGGGCGCCTTCGCCCTCTTCAACGGTATCGTCGGTACAATCACGATGATCGCATCAGTACTTCTCGCCATCTACTCTCTCGCCGTCTATGTCCGGCGCTACAGCGGGGTATTCGCCTTGTGAGCTCGCTCCAGGTCGAGCTGATCACCATTGGTGACGAGCTCCTCCTGGGCTTCACGATCGACACGAACGCCGCTCACATCGCGCGAACCCTGGCGGCAAGCGGCGTCGAAATAGTTCGCCGGACTACGGTCGGCGACGAAGCCGGGAAGATCGCGCAGGCGGTGCTCGAAGCGCTCGACAGAACCGGCGCGGTAATAACGACGGGCGGCCTTGGCCCGACGAGCGACGATCTCACCAAGCCGGCGATCGCGAAAATCTTCGGTCGCGAAATGAAGCTCGACGAAGCATTCGCGACAAAGCTGGAAGAACGCTGGCGCGCGCGATTCCCCAATAGCCGTTTCCCGGTGACGAATCGTACCCAGGCGGAGATTCCGGAAGGCGCGCGCATACTTACCAACCAGCATGGCACCGCACCGGGCATCTGGCTCGAGGACGAGAAGGGCCGCTGGGTCGCGATGATGCCTGGAGTCCCACGCGAGATGCGTGGCATGCTGGCGGAGGAGCTTCTGCCCGCGATCAAATCGCTCGCGAAGGGCGAGGAGAGCGTGGTGCTGTCCGGAACGCTGCGGACGACCGGGATCGCGGAATCGGCAATCGCCGAGTTATTGGGGCCGGAGTTCTTGGGCGGGCAGGAAACGGAGCTTGGCTCTTTGCCGTTAGCGTACCTGCCAGGCGTGGCCGGTGTCGATCTACGCGTTACCGCCAAAGGGCTCCCGCGAGCGCGCGCCGAGAAACTGGTTGGCGAAGCGATTGTGAAACTGAAGAGCCGCGTCGAGGCGTACGCATACGGAGAGGACGACGCGGATCTTGCTGCCGTCGTCCTGGAGCGGTGCCGCGCATTGGGATACAAGCTCGCCGTGGCCGAGAGCTGCACGGGCGGATTGCTGGGGGAACGGCTCACCAACATACCGGGCTCGAGCGACGTGTTTCTCGGCGGCGTCATCGCTTACCACAACGATGTCAAACTCGACCTGCTCAGCGTCCGGGCTGAAGACCTCGAGGAATACGGTGCAGTCAGCGAGCAGGTTGCGCTGCAGATGGCGTCGGGGGTGCGGGAGAAGCTGGGCGCCGATGTCGGGGTTTCCGTGACAGGGATTGCCGGGCCTGGCGGTGGGACGGCTGAAAAGCCTGTAGGATTGGTGTGGATCGCCGTGCATGCTTCGGGGGTCAAGGCACGGCGCTTCCATGTTGGAGGAGATCGCGCCGAGATCAGGCAACGCGCGGCTCAGGCTGCGCTGGAGATGGTGCGGCGCGCGCTTTCAAAAGGTTAACTTAGGCACATGAGACAATCGAAAAAGAAAGGCGAGCAGACACCGTTGGGCGAGCAGGACGTCATGGGCTCCGAGAACGACTTTGCGCCCGGCGGAAACGCCGGCGCCGCGGAAGGCGGCGACCCGTCATTCGATGCCTCGGGCGGCACTGCGGCTGCCGACGGAAGCGGCGCTGCGGGAGCGGCGAACGCGGGCGCGACCGAGACCTCGGATGTGGCGAGCGAGAGAGACAGATATCTCAGACTGGCCGCCGAGTACGACAACTACAGGAAGAGATCGGCGAAGGAGCGGTCGGACGCTGGAACGCGCGCCCAGGCCGATCTCGTGCGCCAGCTCGTCGAAGCGCTGGACGACGTAGCGCGTTTCGCGCACGTTGATCCCGCCACTACCGATGCCGCGACGATCGTGCAGGGCGTCGACATGGTAGAGAAAAAGCTGCTCAAGACGCTTGGATCGGCCGGCCTGGAGATCATCAACCCCGTCGGCGAGACTTTCGATCCGGCGCTGCACGAGGCCGTCGCTACAGAGCCCACATCAGCGCGGGAAGACGATCATGTCGTCTCTCGCGTGTATCAGCCCGGATACCTGTTCAAGTCGCAGCTGCTGCGACCGGCGCGCGTGGTCGTGAAGCAGTGGAACGGCTGAACGTCTTGGCGCGCTGAGCGGACATGGCACAGACGAAAGATTTCTACGCCACTCTTGGCGTAGGCTCCAGCGCGTCTCAGGACGAGATCAAGAAGGCGTTCAGGAAGCTCGCGAAGAAGTTTCACCCCGATGCAAACGCGAGTGATCCGAAGGCAGGGGAGCGCTTCAAGGAAATCTCGGAGGCGAATAACGTCCTGAGCGATCCGGCAAAGCGGAAGCAGTACGACGAAATGCGGCGGCTCGGCGCTTTCGACGGGGGAGGATTCGGGGGGTTCGGAGGGGGGGCGAGGTCAGCGCGCGGAGCGGGCGGTCGCGGCGGGGCGCAGAGCATCAATTTCGAAGAGTTCGACATCGGCGGGCTGGGCGGGCTCGGCGATCTCTTCAGCTCGATGTTCGGCGGTGGGGAGACGCGACAAAGCTCTCGGTCTCGCGGGCCGGAAAAAGGGCAGACCGTCGAAGCGTCGCTCGACATTCCGTTCCGCACGGCAGCTCGCGGCGGAAAGGTCCCCATCGAGCTCGAGGTGGCCGAGGAGTGCAACACGTGTCACGGCAGCGGTGCTGCTCCCGGCGCCCAGCTCAAGACGTGTCCGGAATGCAACGGCCGCGGCGTGATTTCGTTCGGTCAGGGTGGGTTTGCCGTGAATCGCCCGTGCCCGGTGTGTCTCGGGAAGGGTCAGGTTCCGACCGAGCCGTGTCCGACCTGTCACGGGACCGGGGAAGTTCGCGCCCGGCGGAAAGTGCTGGTGAATGTCCCTCCGGGAGTCGATACGGGTTCCAAGATCCGTTTGAAGGGTCAGGGCGGGAAGGGAAACGCGAACGGACCGCCCGGCGATCTCGTCATCACGTTCAACGTGCTGCCGGACACGTTCTACAAGCGCGACGGACTCGATGTGATCGCTACGGTGCCGCTCAACATCGCGCAGGCCACGCTGGGTACCAAGATCAGCGTGCGGACGCTCGACGGCAGAAAGGTGGCGATCAAGATTCCACCGGGAACGCCGTCAGGAAAGCGATTTCGTGTGCGCGGTCAGGGCATCCAGAAAGGCGACAAGAAGGGCGACCTGATCGTCGAGGTGTCGATTCAGGTTCCCGAGAAGCTGTCCGAGGAGCAGGAGCGGATGATGAAGGAGTTCGCGGAGTCCGGGGGGATGAAGTACTAGGCCGGGAATTCGCGTCGTTATTGGCGCCGAGGTTCGCTTAGGGCCCGATGCAAGTGGGTGCGTAGTCGAGGCGCACCCACCTGTATTCGACGGGCAATCTAGTCTACCTTGACTTCTCCGTTATTTAGAGGGAAGAGAAAGGCCGCCATGAAGGGGTACCGGAAGTGACAGGTGAACGCCACTTATCCAGGCCCGGTTCCCGTCGACCTCGAGACAATCGACCTCAACCCTTGAGGGTCCCATCGAGTATGGAGCGTCAGGGTGCGGCGATCAATACCGTCCCGGGGCGAGATTCATAAACGCCTGATCCAGATATTCCGGTAGCGCAGAGGATTGCCGTGGTCCTGCAGGCGGAGCGGCAACTGTGGTGGATGCGCGATGTAGATAGCCGGCCTGTCGTTGTAGGTAATGCCGTAGATCTCGACGTTGTTCTGAATCAGCACGCCGTTGTGAACGACCGTGACGCGGGCCCGATCGATCACCTTCCCCTGCTCATCGAACTTCGGCGCGTGGAATATGATGTCGTAGGTCTGCCACTCGCCCGGCTTGCGCGACACGTTCACGAGCGGAGCGTACTGCTTGTAAACCGAGCCTGCCTGCCCGTGATAGTAGGTCTTGTTATCGTAGGAGTCGAGAACCTGGACCTCGTATTGACCCATGAGAAAGACGCCGCTGTTGCCGCGCTCCTGGCCCTCGCCCTTCGGCACCGCGGGAGTCGCCCACTCGATGTGCAGCTGGAAATCGCCGAATTTGTCTCTGGTTTGAATGTCGCCCGTACCTGGTGCGACCTCGGCGTAGCCGTTGATCACTTTCCATTTCGCGGCGGAGCTGTCCGCGGATTGCCAGCGGGAGAGGTTCTGACCGTTGAATAGAACGATCGCGTCAGAGGGTGGATCGGAGCTGTTCTTCCCCGGCGTGACTATTGGTGGTTCGGTCTTAGGTGG
>JBBQWD010000048.1:0-9262 GCA_038210945.1 Gemmatimonadales bacterium | reverse complement strand
CTTGACTCCGGCGCCAGCGGTTCGGTTCGCGCGCTGCACGGCGAAGTCGAAGCTTGCACGATCGCGGGTCAGGGGCACCCCGAGGCCGGCCACAAAGGATTTCTCGCTAACCTTCTCCCCGTTGAAGCCAAACGGAAGGGTCCGGACTCTGGCGCCGGCGCGGACAACGATGATGCGCGACAGGATCCGCGGTCCGGTTACCTCTGCACCTACGCCTGTGTCCCAACCGTCGAACGCCTTGGTGCCCGTCGATGATAGAGAGCCGAGTGAGCTCCAGGCATCGTGCGCGACGCGGGCCGAGATGCTGGCACCCGTGATTGCGTCGTAGGTAACAGAGGCGGAGTAGTGATCGGGGAGCCGTCCGGTGCCAATGGCCGTGTCCCCCGACTGGGCGCGAAGGTCGCCACCCTTCCTGCCGGATACCGCGAACCCGATCGCGCGTGAGGGGCGGTACTCGAGACCCAGCGAACCCGCGAACCCCGCGAAGCTCATTCGACCTGTCTGCGTCGTGCTTATGTACTTCGAGCTGTCGGGAAACAGCTGAGAGAACGTGATGCGGTTGCTGCCCGAGAATACGTGCGCGCCAACACCGATGTGAAACGCGGGCGTTGGAGCCCAAGCCAGCGCCAATCTCGCGTCGTTGATTGCCCCGAGCACTTTATTGTGCTCCGTCACATCCACCAGGTCGGGCCCGATCAGCTGCTGCCGGACGAGGCTGGTCTCCGACGATCTGTCCAGGAAGGTCGATGAGCTCAATCCGAGTGTCCAGCTCTGGCCCATTGGCAACACCCCCGCCACCAGTGGGAAACGAGCTGTGGTCGTTCTGGCCGTATTCGATCCGGCGGTCACGCGCCTGAATTCGGGCGAGTATTGAAAGAACAACGCGGCTGATCCAACGGCCGCAATCGATGCGGGGCTTACCAGACTCAACGCGTCGAAATCAGCTACACCTCCACCTGTCCCTTCCGCGCGCGCGCTCAGCTCGCCCGTCGGATAGCCGAGGCCTTGTAGGCTCAGAGCTCCCTGCCCGCCCGCGCGCGAAGAGACTGCAGCAACGGCGATCGCTACGAATAGTTTGCGTATCACGGGATTCTCAGTGGAACTCGGGAAGTGTAACTGATTCTCAGTCGCGGGCGCAGGATGGCGCTGGCGTCCTTGACCGAGGAGAAGCGGACCTCGAGAGGAGTGTTGCCTTCGTTGAGAGATTTCAGGATGATCGCTCGTGGCAAGGTGTCGGCCTTCTGGGTGCGCCAAATACCGAATGCGCGCGCCATCTCGATGCTGGTGAGGCCAGTATCACCAGGGCGCACCTTGGCGGTGTCGCTCGAGATATCGGCGACGACTTGTGAAGCCTTCGTCGGGTCGGTCACGGCCGGACCCGCGAGAACGAGCTGTGGAAGGATGAAAACGGTATCCGTCGGATCCAGCAGCGGATTCGGTATCTGGTTGAGAAGCAGTGTCGCGCGCACGATCGTCGTGGAGTCCACGATGTTTGCAGGGATGTCGAAGCGAATGTACACTCGTCGCGGTGGCCACCCACCGACAGCGAGAGTGCCCGGCGGGCCAGGCGGCGGACTCTTCGCAACGACCGTGTAATCGGTGAGGTGGCTGGCGGCGATCTTGTCAGTGCTCGGAGTCGTTGAAAGCGGACTTACGATGAGCGGATGAGTGGTCGTGTCGGGAGTTGCGCGGAAGGAGAGGAGCGGTGTAATGCCTCCTTCGGCTGAAGCAATCCGAAGCTGCGACGACGTCGCGCTTCTCACCTGAAGTCCTACGCGCAGGCGCGCACCGGCCTGGATCTTCGCGAGGACGGCGGCGTTCGAGATGTAGTACCTGGTCGTGTCCTTCAGGTCTGCGCGCAGAAGATGCTGCGTCGAGATGAGGCGATCGGGCCGGAAGAGAGCGAGGATCGTCGCCGATGATGTGTCGTTGGCCGTGGTGTCGACATCATACGCGTCGATGTCGAAGGGTCCGGCGCCCTTGATCGCCAGCGTGTCGACCTTCAACTGGATGTAGGCGCTGTCCACAGTCGCGATGGGACGAGCGGTATCGTTGGCCGGCGTAAACCTCGCCGGCAGTGAGTCGAAACGAATTACGACGCGGGTATCGAGCGTGTCGCCCCGCGCGGCCAGAATGAGCGATGGCTCGCTTCCAAGCCCTGAGAGCGAATTCACCGTCGTATCGAACACCACCGCGTCGAGCGTGATGTTCTGCACATCGCCGCCTATCGCCGGGCACAGCACGGAGCAAACGCCCGAGCTGTCGAGGTTTTCTGAGCACGAGGACACCACTGTGAACAACGCCGCAGTTGCGAACGATCGCAGCAGTAATGACGAAAGCTTCACTAAATTCTTCCACGTGAAGGGTTCAACACGAAGGCGTGTGGAAGCAGCTCGTCGAGCGTCCATACTGCTTCCTTTCCATCGCGTGTGTAGCTGTAGACTTTGATGTTCGGCGCGAACTCGTTCAGGACCTGACGGCACGCCCCACATGGAGGGGTCGGCTCGGTGTCATCCGTCGCGATTGCGATCTCGTCGAACTCGGTGAGTCCTTGTGAGACAGCATAAGCCATGGCAAGGGTTTCCGCGCAAATCGCCAGACCGTAAGCCGAGTTCTCGATATTGCAGCCGGTAATCACCTGGCCGTCCCTCGTCCGGAGGGCGGCGCCGACGCGAAAGTTGGAGTAGGGCGCGTGCGCATTGTCCAGCGCGCCGAGCGCGGCCTCCCGGAGGGAGGCGCCTTTTTCAGAACCACGCTTCATCAAACTACCAGCTCTGACAGGAACGATTCACCGCGACCCCTGAACGAGAGGCCGAACCATTCCGCAACCGTCGCGCCGAGGTCGGAGAAAGTCTGGCGCTCGCCGAGGTCGCGCGGGACTACGCGCATTCCTCCGGCGAGAAGCGGAACGCGCTCGCGCGCGTGGTCCGTGGATGGGGTTGTAGGGTCGTTGCCGTGGTCGGCCGTGATGAACAGCAGGTCGTCCTCTTTGAGCCGTGATGTGATGGAGGGCAAAGCCGCGTCGAACTCGCGCAGCGCACCATAGAACCCCGCAACGTCGTTACGGTGCCCGAACAACTGGTCGAAATCTACTAGGTTGGCGAACAGTAACCCACTTTCGGCGGCGGAGAGCCACTCCTTTATGCCGCGTATCCCTTCGGCGTTCGAAGCCGTGTGCTTGGAGGTGATGGATCTTCCAGCGAAGAGATCGTCCACCTTCCCGACTCCGGCGCGGGGAATACCCGCTGCCGCGAGCGCGTCGAGCAGCGTCTCGGCGGGCGGCTCGATCGAATAGTCGCGTCTGTTCGCAGTTCGTTTGTAGCTGCCGCTCGTTCCCGCGAACGGTCGTGCGATTACCCGGGACACATCATACGGCGGCTTGAGCATCGCACGCGCGATCTCGCACCCGCGATAAAGCTCGGTGAGTGGAATGGTTGCTTCGTCTGCCGCGATCTGGAAAACCGAATCGGCCGACGTGTACACGATCCACTTCCCCGTCGCGCGATGCTCATCTGCGTAACGATCGATTACGTCAGTGCCGCTTCCGACGACGTTTCCGATGACTCCTCGTCCAGTCTGGCGCGCGAAATTCTCGATGACCTCAGGTGGAAATCCATTTGGGAACGTCGGAAATGGCCGCTCGAGGTGGACGCCGGCAATTTCCCAGTGTCCGGCGGTGCTGTCCTTGCCCGCGGAAGCCGGCCGCATCATACCCCAAGCACCCGCGGCGTCGCCGCGCTGCTCGACTCCAGCGAGAGGTCGTATGTTGCCAAGGCCGAAGCGCTCGAGTCGTGGAAGCTTGAGGCCGCCGCACGCCCGCGCAACATTGCCGAGCGTGTCACTTCCTGTGTCGCCATAATCGGCTGCGTCCGGCGCTTCGCCAATGCCGACTCCGTCAAGAATGAGGATGACGGCTCGCTTCAAGCTGGGCCACCGATGTACGAGCGCTCGACGCGCGACCGCAAACCGGTGAGGAGCTCGTAGGGAGACATCCCAGCGTCGTCGGCGACGCGCTCGACGGTGAGCACCGTGTCGCCCGCCCTGCCGATCAGTGTGGCAAGGTCGCCGACCTCGCAGCGAACCGTCGTGACGTCGATCATGGTCATGTCCATCGTCACTGTGCCGGCCACGGGGGCGAGCGTCCCTCCGACGAGGACAGCGCCCGATTTGCTCAGCGATCTCGGATATCCGTCCGCGTATCCAACCGCGAGCGTGGCGATCCGGGCCGGTCGCTCGACGCGAAGCGTCGCGCCGTAACTGACGGTGTCACCAGCTTCCAGATTCCTTATCTCCACGATCGGCGCGCGCAGGTGAACGACGGGCTCGGGCTGTAGGGCCGCGCTCCTACCGCTCCCAACACCGTACAGGAAAATCCCGGGGCGCACGAGATCCCACTCGGTTCTGCCCTTCCGTGCGACTGCGGCGCTGTTGTCAGTGTGGAGCAATCGTGGACGCGAGGGGAGCAATGCGATTGCTGCGCGAAAGAGTTTTTCCTGAGCCGCAAGAGTTCCGTTGTCGAGCTCCGCCGAATGGAAATGCGTGAATGCTCCTTCGGGCGGAACGAGCTGCATGAGGTGCCGTATCTCCCCGATCTGACGCCACGGAATGCCGGCGCGGCTCATTCCCGTATCGATCGAGAGATGCCATGCGCCGCCGCCCGCGCGTCTCCACGCTTCGATTTCATGTGCAAACCCAAGCGTCGGGGTAAGCCGCACCGATCGGGCGCGCGCCAACTCCTGTTCGAGAAGCGGCGTGAATACTAGAACCGGACGCGTCACTCCCCAGTCGCGAAGTTGTTCGCCCTCGACGACCGTCGCGACGCCGTAACCCCACGGCTCGAGAGACTCCAGCGCACGGAACACCGCCTCTGCCCCCAATCCATAGGCATCTGCCTTGATCATCGGGAGGAGCGGAACGCCCGCGCGTCGCGCCAGAGCGGTTCCATTACGCTGCAACGCGCCCAGATCGATCTCGACCCGGGCGCGATGTAAAGTCTGTTTCATTGACGCTTCATTTATGTTGCGGGTAGTATACGCGCGCCGCCCAGAGCCTTCAAGAAAATAGGCGTCCCTCGACCCCGCAATATGAACAAGACACATTCGCTCGACGACACGTTGGCGCTGATGCGCGATCTCCGCAAACGTTGTGAATGGGACGCTGCGCAAACCCACGAATCGCTGCGTCCGTACCTCACCGAAGAAGCACACGAGCTTGACGACGCCATTCGACTGGAGAACGACAACCTGTTGCGCGAGGAGCTGGGCGACGTGCTGCTCCAGGTGCTCTTTCACTCGGTTCTCGCCGAGGAACGTGGAGTTTTCGCCTTCGCGGATGTCGCTGAGGGGCTGATCACCAAGATGAAGGCGAGGCATCCACATCTCTACGGGGACGCCGCGAAGGAGCCGTGGGAGAAGATGAAATCGAAGGATCGGAAGAGCATCGCCGACGGTCTGCCCACGGCGCTGCCGGCGCTACACCGCGCGCACCGGTTGCAGGACCGGGCTGCAGGCGTGGGATTCGACTGGCCGGATGTCGAAGGCCCGGCCGCGAAAGTCGAAGAGGAGCTCGGAGAAGTCCGCTCGGAGCTGGAGCAATCGCCCCCACCAAAGGCTGGCTCTCCATCCAAACTGGATGATCGGCACTATGCTCTCGAGGCAGAGCTCGGTGACCTCTTGTTCGCAGTCGTGAATCTCTGCCGGAAAGCGGGCGTTCACGCCTCGATTGCGCTCGACAAGGCAAACGCGAAGTTCGAGCGCAGGTTTCAGGAGATCGAGAGAATGGCGCAGGAGCGGGGGATCGACGTGCCGCACGCCGGTCTTGAGAAACTCGACGCGTTATGGGAGGAGGCTAAAGGAAAAGAAGAAGCTCGATAGGCCAAGCTTTAACTGATCCAGGTACCCAACCCGAGCGCCCATACGCCTAGCAACACTCCCGCCGCGGCCAGAGCCCCGAGGAGCCCACAGAGTACGCAGGTCGCGTCTACAAGTCCCGCGAGCGACGGTTTAACCGTGACTGCCGAGTGAGAGCGGACGCGATCGAGGATGCCCCACGCTCCGTAGGAGAAAAAACAGAGCGCGCCGCTGGCAAGCACCAGCCAGCCGGTCGGCCTCCACCACAAGGCTGCCGCAGACGCGGCCCCACCCGCCAGTGCGTCGACGGCAAGTCGTCGAATGGACGCGGTTCGTGCCCGATGGGCCAGAAACTCTGGAAGGCTGGCGTCCGGACGAAGGGCGGATAAAACCATCATGGCTGAATAATCTTCACGGTGAACTGAATCCGCCAGATAATAGCCTAGTCCGAAGTTTCCTCTTCCGCTTCTTCCCCATGGGCGACGATATCGCCCGGTTGGAAGAGGATCTCTTCGGCGATCTCGCGCCACTTCGCTTTCCGCCGCAACAGGAATTCCAGGTCCATCCCGAAATGCTTGAATTCTTCTTTCTGCGCATTGCGCATGATCGCGCGCGCTTCGCGGTCCTTCTCCAGCGAGAGCCGCTGCTCGTACCATCCGATTGCTTCCGCCTCTTCGATGAGAGAGGCGATCATCCGCGCAAAGGTGCGCGTTTTGGCGGACAGCTCATTCGCCGGCTCGTGGTACTGTTCGAATCCCATCGGGAATCCTCAGTTGGGGCAGCCGGCCGCGCGCCGCTACGGCCGCAGCCGGTGCATGGTGCGGGGGAAAGCGATTGCTTCTCTGATGTGATGGATTCCGCAAATCCATCCCACCGTCCTCTCCAGTCCAAGACCGAATCCAGAGTGCACGAACGTCCCGTACTTCCTCAGGTCCAGGTACCAGTCGTACGCCTCCACCGGCAGGTTTTCCTCCTTGATCCGCGCCAGCAGCTTGTCGTGATCGTCTTCGCGCTGTGAGCCGCCGATGATTTCGCCGTACCCCTCAGGAGCGAGGAGATCGTCGCACAAGACGGTCCGCGGATCCGCCGGATTCTCCTTCATGTAGAACGCCTTCGCTTCCTTAGGATAATTGTAGATGAAGACCGGTCGATCGTGCTCCTCGACGAGAAGTGCCTCGTCTTCGGCGCCGAGATCCTCACCCCACTTTACCGAGCTCCCCTTGCCCTGCAGGATCTTGACCGCATCGCTGTAATCGATTCGTGGAAACGGTGCTTTAATTTTCTCGAGATTGGAGATGTCGCGCTCCAGCTCCTTCAGCTCCGGCTGCCGCTTCTCCAGAACCCGGGCAACGATGTACGAGACGAATTCTTCCTGCAGTCGCATGTTGTCGTCTGAATCGTTGAACGCAACCTCGGGCTCGACCATCCAGAACTCCGTGAGGTGGCGGCGGGTCTTGGATTTTTCGGCGCGAAAGGTCGGTCCGAAGCAATAGATCTTTCCGAACGCCGCGGCGGCCGCCTCGCCGTAAAGCTGGCCGGTCTGCGCGAGATACGCCGTGCCCTCGTCGAAGTACTCCGTCGCGAACAGTCCGCTGCGCTCGCCAACGGCTTTCGTCAGAATAGGCGTGTCGACGAGCGTGAAGTCTCGCTCGTAGAAAAAATCCCTGATCGCCTGCTCTACTTCGTGCCTGATGCGCGCGATCGCGCGCTGTCTCGGGGTCCGCAGCCAGAAGTGCCGGTTGTCGAGCAAGAAATCGATACCGTGCTCCTTGGGCTGGATCGGGTAATCGATCGGGCTCTCACCGATGATCGAAAGCTCCTTCACGCCGAGCTCATAACCGCCAGGCGCGCGGGCGTCGGGCCTCGCTTCCCCTTCGACCTCGATCGAGGTCTCCTGGGTCAGCTTGCCGAAGCGTTCCCATGCTTCGGGAGATACCGCGCTCTTGACGAGCACCGCCTGGAGCAGGCCGCTGCCGTCCCGCATCACGATGAACGCGACCTTACCCGAAGACCGGATGTGGGTGACCCAGCCGCGCACGCGCACGGTTTGGCCCGCATGTGATGGGAGCTCTGCTATTCTTGAATACGGGGAAGTCATGGATGAATCGTGGGAATGAGCACTCGGGCGGCAAGGTAGATGACGTTTGTAGGCAGTGTCAACCGCGCTCGGTTCCCCACACCAGCCAACGACTATAGTTTTACACCCTTACCCCGAAAGTCGCTTACCGCTACGGAGCACCCGCTGAAATGACATTGCGCGCTCGCCTCGGCTGGGGCCTGTTTGCGATCGCGCTTGTGCTGATCGTCCCGCTGCTGATCTCGCTCAAATCCCTCGAACAACTCTACGAGACGAGCCGGCTGCTGCGCGATCGTGAGTTCGCGGCCTCCATGCTCCTCGGATCATTCCGCGAGCGGACCGACGACGCGCGTCGCGCGGAAGATGCTCTTCTTTTCATCCACGATCAGAAGAGCGCGACACGCATGCAGCGCGAGATCGATGGCCTGGTGGCGCTGACAGACTCACTCGATCGGTACCGGCTCGAGCTGCCCGCGGCCCAGATCCGCGGCTCACTAGACGCGCTGAGGGCTGCCGCCCGCGACGAATACGAGCAGGCTTCGGCAGGCAGGAGCACCGTGGCCGAAATGGTGTCGCAGCAACGGACGCGGCCCGCAATCGCATCGGTGGACAGCTCATTGGGCGCCAGCGCAACGACGCTTCGCAATCGCACCCGTCAGCGCGTGGCCGACGCAACGAGCGAAACGCTGAAGGCGGAGCGTCTCGTCGCGGGAGCCCTTCCGATTGCGCTCCTCCTCGCTCTCGGCATCGGGATTTGGCTCCTCAGGTCGATAAGCGGGCCGGTGTCCCAGCTCGAGCGGGGAATGCACGCGATCGCGGAGGGGGACCTCACCCACGAGCTCGAGCTGTCGCCGGATCGAAAGGGCGAATTCGGGCGCCTCGCCGCGAGCTACCAGAGAATGGCGCGGCAGCTCGGGGAGCTGGAGCGACTCCGAGCCGAGTTCGTGAGCGTGGCATCCCACGAGCTGAAGACCCCGATCAACGTCATCATCGGATACCTCGAGCTCCTCCAGGAAGGGATCTACGGCGAGCTCGGTCCCAAGCAAAAAGAAATTCTGGAGACGATCAACAAGCAGGCACAAACGCTGACTCGGCTGATCAAGCGCCTGCTCGACATCAGCAGATTCGAGGCAAGCGGCGGCAAGCTCGAAGTGCGCCAGGTGGATCTGCGGAGGCTACTGACGACACTCGAGAGCTCTTTCTCGGTGCTCGCAAAGCAGCGCGACATCGTATTCTCGGTCGACCACGGTCCAGGGCTCCCGACGCAAGTTTACTGGGACGAGGACCGGATCAACGAGGTGCTCGGCAATCTCATCTCCAACGCATTCAAGTTCAC
>JBBQWD010000047.1:0-9383 GCA_038210945.1 Gemmatimonadales bacterium | reverse complement strand
CATCGAGTCGCTTGGACACGTCGTCAACTTCGATGTGCCGCAGGCGCCTGACGACTACATCCACCGCGTGGGTCGCACCGCACGTGCGGGCGAAGTCGGTGACGCGTTCACCTTTGTCGCGCCCGACGAGCAGAATGATCTGCGCGCGATCGAGAAAGCGATCGGGAAGCGCCTGCCGCAGATCACCATCCCCGACTTCGATTACAACGCGCGGCCGGAGGGTCGTCTCGAGATTCCGATTGGCGAGCGTATCGCCGCAATTCGGGGCAGAAAGGCCGAAGAGCGTGCGCGGTCGAAAGCAAAGCAGAATGGGCAGGGCCGTCCTGCCGCTGGACACGGAAACCGGCAATCGCACAACTCCCAGGCGTCTGATTCGCGCACCGCTGGCCCGCGTACCGGTCGCTCACGTCAGCGCCGCCGGGGGCGCTAGCTACTAGAACTCTTCATGAAGTCGGACTACAGATTGACCGACTTCATCCCTCCCTCTGCGTAACGCGCTCCAGCGGCGACACCCTTTGGCGCGGCCGAGTCGATGCGCCTGAGATCGTTCTCGGACAGCACGACGTCCAGGGCACCGACGTTTTCTTCCACCCGCTTGGGATGCCGCGTGCCTGGGATCGGCACAATGTCGTCCCCTTGAGCGAGCACCCAGGCCAGCGCGAGCCGGGCCGGAGTGCATTTGTGCTCCTTCGCGATCTCCTCGACCCTCGCGACCAGCTCGAGATTCTTGTTGAAGTTCTCGCCCTGAAAGCGCGGGTTCTGCCTCCGGAAATCATCCGCGGCCAGATCGTCGATGCGCTTGATCTGGCCGGTAAGAAATCCGCGGCCAAGTGGGCTGTATGCTACGAAGCCGATGTCCAGGAGACGAAGCGCGTCGAGCAGTCCCTCCTCCGGATCGCGCGTCCAGAGTGAGTACTCGGTTTGAACCGCGGTGATCGGATGCACCTTGTGGGCGCGACGAATTGTGTTGACCGACGCTTCAGACAGTCCGATGTAGCGCACTTTTCCTTCGCGAACGAGCTCGGCCATGGCACCAACCGTGTCCTCGATCGGCGTGCTAGCATCGACGCGATGCTGGTAGTAAAGGTCGATCGTGTCGACACCCAGCCGCTTGAGTGACCCCTCGCATGCCTGACGCACATATTCAGGGCGGCCATTGATGCTGCGTATAGTCGGATCCTTGGGATCACGGACGTTCCCGAATTTGGTAGCTATGATTACGCGATCCCGTTTGCCTTTGATCGCACGGCCAACGAGCTCTTCGTTCTTGAAAGGTCCGTACATGTCAGCAGTGTCGAGCATGGTGATTCCCAGCTCGAGCGCCCGGTGAATCGTTGCGAGGGATTCCTTTTCGTTGCTCGGACCGTAGAACTCCGACATGCCCATGCAGCCGAGACCGATTGCAAAGGTCTGTAGGCCCTGGGCGCCGAGACGGCGTACTTTCGAAGTGGCGGGACTCATCTGAATTCCTGGTGACTGAATGTGATAGCCGGTACCACCGCAACACCCACGCCCGAAACAAGTCCTAAACGCATGCCGACCCCTCTCGCAGCGCGGAACGTTTCACACCACTTCGGATCCGTGATCGCGCTCGACGATGTGAGCATCGACGTTCCGGCCGGACGCTCCGTTGCGCTCGTCGGCGAGAGTGGGTCCGGCAAGACTACTCTTCTTCGCTGCTTCAACCGCCTCGTAGAGCCTCAACGCGGAGAGATATTAGTCGGCGACAAAGATGTTCGCACTCAGCCGGCCGTGTTGCTGCGCAGAGGAATCGGATACGTGCAGCAGCACGGCGGACTTCTGCCGCACTGGCGAGTGCTACGAAACGTCGCGCTCGTACCGATGCTCCAGGAAATGCCCGATCCAACGGACGCGGCGCTGCATGCACTTGAGCTGGTGGGACTCCCGCCCTCGGGCTTTGCTCATCGTTTTCCGCACGAGCTCTCTGGGGGCCAACGGCAGCGCGTGGCTCTCGCGCGCAGCATCGCCGCCCAGCCCGGCGTGATTCTCCTCGACGAGCCTTTCGGGGCGCTAGACGCGATCTCGCGAGCGGATCTTCAGGAATCGTATGATGCAATGCGCCGCGATCTCTCGGTGACGACACTGCTCGTGACGCACGACCTCGCCGAGGCAGGCCGGCTCGCCGACGAAATAGTCGTGATGAGAGCGGGTCGCGTCGAGCAGAAGGGAACGATGCGCGCCCTGATCAGCGCGCCGGCTACCGAGTACGTTGCCCGACTCATAGAGCGCGCGAGAGCCGGACTCGAGGCGCTGAGCCTGTGAAGCGTGTCGGAGTGGTGGTGATTCTGAGTCTGGTGGCGGCGGCAAGCCTGGGCGCGCAGTCGGAGCCAACCCGCCAGGAGAGTCGATCGGTCGTTGTCGCCTCCAAACCATTTGGCGAGTCCTATCTGTTATGTGAGATGTTCGCGCAACTGCTCGAGTCGCGAGGTTTGAGTGTCGAACGGCGACCTGGGCTCGGCGCGACAGAAATCGCGTTCGGCGCTTTGCGTACCGGAGCCATCGACTCCTACCCGGAGTACACCGGAACCGGATTGATCGCGATCCTGCACGATTCGCTGCCGGACTCGGTCATGGCTGATCCGCGCGCTGTATTCGGTCACGTTGCGAAGCGCTTCGCCGAGCAGTTTCAGGTACGCTGGCTTCCACCGCTGGGATTTCAGAACACCTACGCGATTGCCGTTACGCGTGCAACGGCGAGCAAATACCATCTCCGCACGCTCAGCGACCTGGCGCGGGAGAGTCCGCACTTCACGGCGGGATTCACGGCGGATTTCATTGGCAGAAACGACGGACTCGTCGGTCTGTCGCGGGTGTACGGACTGCGCCCACGCGCAGTCAGGCCGCTGGCGCCGGCGGTGAAATATCAGGCACTGGCCTCGGGCGCCGTTGATGTCATCGATGGCTATTCGACCGATGGCTTGCTCGCCCGGTACGATCTCGTCACACTCGTCGATGACCGGCATTTCTTTCCTCCGTACGAAGCAGCAGCGCTGGTGACGGAACGACTCCAATCACAAATGCCCGCTGCGGTCGCCACGCTTACGCTCCTGAGCGGGCGCCTCGATGAGAACACGATGCGCCGGCTCAATCGCCGTGTGGAAGTCGATCGTGAGGACGTTCGCGTTGTAGCCGCCGACGAGCTGAAGGCGCTTGGACTCGTGGGTGGTGCGCAGGCAGTGAGAGCCGCCGCCGTGCCGCAGCGTACTGGATTCGCCCGCTACGTGTGGGATCGGAGAGTGAATCTCGCGAGTTTGACTCTTCGCCATCTCTTGCTCGTTGGACTCGCGCTTCTGGCCGCGGTGATAGTCGCGGTTCCGCTTGGCCTCTTCCTCGAGCGGACTCGACGCCTGGCCGAACCGACGATTGGCGCACTCGGTGTGCTGCAGACGATCCCGAGCATCGCGCTTCTCGCGTTCATGATTCCCCTGCTCGGCGTTGGCGTCACGCCGGCGCTCGTGGCGCTATGGCTCTACGCTCTGTACCCGATCGCGCGCGGAACCTACACGGGTGTGCGCGACGCGGATCCAGACGCAGTTTCCGCCGCGGAAGCTCTTGGAACCACACCGGTTCAACGGCTGTTATGGGTCCGGCTTCCGCTCGCTGCGCCGGTGATCATGGCGGGCGTTCGCACCGCTGCCGTTATAACTGTAGGAGCCGCGACACTCGCCGCGTTCATCGGCGCGGGTGGATTGGGTGAGCCAATCGTCGCCGGACTCGCGCTTGCCGACACGCGAATGATTCTGTCGGGTGCACTACCGGCCGGGGCTCTGGCGCTCGCAGTGGATGGTGTTCTGGCGCTGGTGGAGAGGATGGTTGCTCCCGCACACCGGCGGCATGGTGGCTCAGTGCAAGAGCGTCCGACAGGCTGAGAGCGCCGAATCCAGAAATTCACGGATCTGGCGTTCCTGCGAGGAAGCTGCGCCGAGCCGTGAGCCAGGCAGAACGGCGCCGATCCAGTCGCGGGTGTGCCAACTGCCATTCCCCCAGAGGGGACGGGACCGAATCCGTGACGCGGCAGTCTGTGGATGCATGCTGACGTAGAAATAGGGCTCGTCGTAGTAATCATCGCCGGGTTCCAATCCAATCCCGATGGTGCGTCCCGGCGCGACTTTGATGAGCGTTGCGACGTCGAAGTCACGTGGCCAGCATCTGAGCTCGCTGGCGCCGGGGGATGTTCGAGTGACGGAGCTGAGGAGTGCAGCACCGTTGGCGAACCACTTCGCGAGCTCCTCAAAATGTGGTGAATCGCTCGCGTCAAAGGCTTCGCCGTACGTGACGTCGTGCCTGGGTATTTCGTAGTCCCGCGTCAGAGTGTAGTGCGATCCGTCGGCTCCGAGGAGCTTGATCTGCGAACGAATCCAGTCTCTCGTTTCTATGATGGTCCGGCCATGCAGCCGGTACTCGGCGAGAAGCTGGTTGTCTTGGGTGGTCATCAACACAGCGAGATTCACTGGTCTCACACCGACGCGGAAAGCAGTCCGCGCTGGAATCGCGCGCGAGAATAACCCGCCGTGGGCAGGCACCCACTCGAGGTTGCTGTGACTGTCGTCGGGAACGTGCGGGAGGAAAGAGTTTCCGGCCGCCGCTCCAAACTGCGCGGCGTGATGAAGCTGCAAACGGGAATCAGTGAGCTTGGCCGCTACTTCTGGCCGAACGGGCTGCCAGAGCTTTGGGGAGGGGCGCCGTCTGTGGTGCGTCTCGTGCGGAATCAGTTCCACGGAATATCCCTGATGACAACATCATCAGCATATCCCGATGGATGCGCGGCCACAAGCAGGAAATCAGTGACTGCTCATCATTATAGAGTGTGCCACAAACCTTGCTTGCTGAGCATATTCAATCATGATGAGTTCCGTTTGGAGCTGGGCATGGATTGCCTGCATCGTCACTACGGTGACCGGTTGTCCGCGCGCGTCTCGCGAGCCGCCAGCTCCCGAGGTGTCGTCGAGTGGGACGCGGTCGCATCGGATGGGCTTCTCGGTTGTTCCACCCAAGCCTGATCTCAAGATCGCTCTCCAATCGCTCGACATATGGACTAGGCGAGCGGATGCCGCGATCATGCACCTCGACGTGCCGTGGGCACTGTTACTCGCGGGCACAACGCCAGAGGACGCTCTCCGCAGAGACGGGGTCGATCTCGAGCGCTACTACAGGTCGAAGCACTTGCAGCTCGTCGTGACGATCGATGTCACGAATGGACTGGGTCGAGAGAGCGAGGCGCCGGCGCTGGTTGCCGCGCATCGGAGCATCACCGAGCCGGCGGTGCAGCGACTCTATCGTGACTACGTCCGCGCCCTCGTTCAGATGCTGCACCCCGATTATTTGGGCCTCGCAGCGGAGACGAACCTGGTTCGTGCAATCGCGCCGCGCCCGATTTACACCGCGGTCGTCAGGATGACCAACGATGCGGCGGCTGATATCCGCCGCTCGCGTCCGGCGAGCGCGCTACCGCTTTACGTGAGCGTGCAGGTCGAGACCGCGTGGGGTAAGCTCGGCAAACAAGGGAGCTACATCGGCATCGATCAGGATCTGCGTGATTTTCCTTTTGTCAATGTTCTTGGGCTCTCGTCGTATCCGTACCTCGGTGGGTTCAGCGACCCCGACCAGATTCCACTCGACTATTACACACGAGTGAGGGGCGCGCGCCCGCTGCCGGTCATGGTGGTCGAAGGCGGATGGCCGTCCGCGTCGGTGCGAGGAATGTTCTCGTCGTCGCCCGAAATGGAGGCCCGCTATCTCGCGCGACAGTCGAAGCTGCTCGGTGATGCGAACGCACTGGCAGTGTTTCAGCTCTCGTTCGCAGATCTGGATCTCGAAAGCTTCCCCAAGCCATTGCCCGCGATATTGCCGCTCTTCTCGACGCTTGGACTCGTCGACTCCAACCTCCGGCCGAAGCCGGCGCTTGCGACGTGGGACAAGATATTCGCGCGACGATTGCAGCGCTGAACGTGAGCTCACCTACGCGGCATTCGCCATCGGCTGTTTCCGCATGGCGGCGGCCCTGAATCTCCCGTAACCGAAGTAGATCGCGAGTCCGATCGCCAGCCAGACGAATAACCTGATCCACGTTGCAAGCGGCAGCCCCGACATCAGGTAGAAGCAAATCAGGGTTCCGGCGATCGGCACCCACGGCATGCCGGGTGTCTTGAACGGACGCTGTACATCCGGCTCGATCCTGCGCAGGATGAGCACTCCGTGCAAACGATCGCGAAGGCCAGGAGCGTGCCCATGCTCACCAGCTGGCCCAGAACAGCGATCGGAAAGAGGCCCGCGGCAATAGCCACGAGGACACCGATGATCGCCGTAGTCACATGTGGGGTGCGGAAGCGTGGATGCAACTTCGCGAAAGCCGGCGGCAACAGTCCGTCTCGACTCATGGAATAGAAGATCCGGGACTGCGCGAGGAGATTGACCAGTATCACGCTCGACAGGCCGCAGATTGCGCCGATGTTGACGATCGGCGGGAGCCACTTCAAGCCGGTTGCCTGGATGGCAACGGCGATTGGCGAAGGCACGTTGAGGCTGGTGTAGGGAACCAGTCCGGTCATCACCAGTCCGACGGAGATGTAGATCACCGTACAGATCGCGAGTGAAACGAGAATTCCAATTGGGATGTCCCGCCCCGGATTCTTCGCCTCCTGCGACGCGGTGGACACGGCGTCGCAGCCGATGTAGGCGAAGAAGATGATGCCCGCACCACGTAGAATTCCGCTCCAGCCAAAGGAGCCGAAATGTCCAGTGTTCGGTGGAATGAACGGGTGGAGATTCGCCGTGTTGACGTACTGCGCGCCAACGATGACGAAGAGGGCGAGAACGGCGACTTTGATTATCACGATCGTGGTGTTGACGCGCGCCGATTCACGAATCCCGACCACGAGTAGAGCGGCGATGGCAAGACATACGAGAACAGCAGGCAGGTTGAACCACGCGGTGACCCAGCTGCCATCGGGCAGGAGAACAGAAGTACCGGGTGCGCCGGTCAGGCGAGGCGGGACGGTTATGCCCAGCTCGCCAAAGGATGACGGCATAACCCGACCAGCCGACGGCGACGGACGAGGAGCTGAGCGAGTACTCGAGGATGAGATCCCAGCCGATGATCCACGCGATGAGCTCACCCATCGTCGCGTAGGCGTAGGTATAAGCACTCCCCGAAACGGGAATCATGCTCGCCAGCTCGGCGTAACATATCCCGGCAAACGCGCAGGCAATCCCGGCAAGAACCATCGAAAGAGTGAGGGCGGGTCCTGCGTTCTGGGAGGCGACGATGCCGGTGTAAACGAAGATGCCGGCCCCAATGACGGCCCCAATTCCGAGGGTTACCAGAGCGAGCGGTCCTAGCTCCCGTCTCAGCGTACCGGCTCCCGCCTCGGCGAGCAACACCTGCAGATCCTTCCGCACGAACAGCGACATCGATTCCTCCCAAATTGGACGCGTAATTGTATACAAATACCGCACCAGAAGTAAGCAGGACGCCCCGGTCGCGCAAGAAGGGGTAGGCGTGTGTCGGCCGAGGGGCGTTATATTTGGCGCTTGTGCCGAGGAAAAACGCCACCAAACCACGCGCGCCGCGAACGAAGGCCCGCCAAGCGTCCGGCGCCAGCGAGCGAGCCAACCGGCTTTACGAGTCGCTTCGCAACCTGATCGTCCGCGGACAGCTGGCACCTGGCGCGCGGATAGTCGAAACCGAGGTCGCCGAACGATTTGGCGTTAGCCGCACCCCGGTTCGCGCCGCGTTTCAGCGTCTCGAGCAGGAGGGCTACGTCATCGCGTCACCGACGCATCAGGCGCGAATGACGGTCGCTCCCCTCACGCGCGAAGACGTCGGCGAGCTGCTCGAGATTGTGGGTGAGCTCGAAGGTCTCGCCGCCCGGAGCGCCGCGGGACTCCCAGATTCCGAACGGGAGCGTCTGGCGAAAGACCTCTCCGCCCTTAATGCCGATTTTCGACGGGCGGCGTCCGCGCGTGGCGCTCAGCCCGGCAAGCTATACGAGCTCGATGAGAAATTTCATCGCCGTTACGTCGAGGCCGGCGCCGGTTCCCGCCTTCGCTCCCTGCACGACGCCGTGAAACCTCAGGCGGAGCGGTACATCAGGATGTATATCGCGCTTCTGCTCGACACGGTGGCAACCGCTGGAACTGAGCACGACGCCATCGTCGAGGCTGTTCGTACGGGAAATTCCGGCGCCGCTCAGCGCGCCGTTCAAACGAATTGGCGTCACGCAGCCGATCGGCTGGTGCGCGCGATCGACGTGATGGGAGAACAGGGAAACTGGTGAGTGCATTTTCAGGCTTGCGAAAATCTTCAACGTCTACAGGATATGGGTACCACCGGCGTCGACGTTAAACATCAAACTGATCAGCCACGAGGGAAGCACGATGGCCACCAGAAAGACCCCCAGAAGAACCAAGAAGGCTGACAACAAAAAGAATGCGGCCGGCAAGAAGCTCATCGCGGTAGTCGGGGCCACGGGCGCTCAGGGAGGCGGACTCGTCCGCGCGATCCTCAACGACAAAAACGGTTCGTTTACGGTCCGCGCGATTACCAGAAACGTTAATTCGGATAAGGCGAAAGCCCTGGCGGATGCGGGCGCCGAAGTTGTCGCAGCGGATCTCGACGATCTGAAGAGTCTCAAGCAAGCATTTCAGGGCGCCCACGGCGCTTTCTGCGTCACGAACTTCTGGGAGCACTTAAAGCCGGAAAAGGAAATTTCCCAGGCGCGCAACATGGCGGAGGCGGCAAAGGATGCGGGCGTCAAACACGTCATCTGGTCGACGCTCGAAGACACGCGCAAATCGATCCCGCTCTCGGACGATCGGATGCCGACACTGATGGGCAAATACAAGGTTCCGCACTTCGATGGGAAAGGCGAGGCCGACGAGATTTTTTCCAAGCTCGGCGTCCCCACGACGTTTCTCGTGACGTCGTTCTATTGGGAGAACTTCATCTACTTCGGAATGGGCCCGAAAAAAGGCGCGGATGGCAAGCTCGCGATCACGCTGCCGATGGGAACCAAGAAACTGCCGAGCATCGCGGCCGAGGACATCGGTAAGACGGCCTACGCGATTTTCGAGGAAGGCAACGAGCTGATTGGCAAGACGGTCGGAATCGCGGGTGGACACCTGACCGGCGCCCAGATGGCGAAGTCTCTGTCGAAGGCGCTAGGCCAGCAGGTGAACTACAACGCTGTTTCGCCTTCTACTTTCCGAGGGTTCGGATTCCCTGGGGCCGAGGATCTCGGCAACATGTTTCAATTCAACAGCGATTTCGAGCAGGATTGCTGCGATGCGCGGAACATCAGCGAGACCAAGACTCTGAATCCTGAGCTACAGACCTTCGATCGCTGGCTTAGCGAGAACAAGTC
>JBBQWD010000046.1:0-9773 GCA_038210945.1 Gemmatimonadales bacterium | reverse complement strand
CGACGGATGACCTCTCCCGCATCGTCCTTGAACACCGCGACACAGACGTATTTCCCCGTGTCGGTGTAGCGCCCCGGATCGCGTAGTCGCGCGTCCTTCATTCGCGCGACCAGTTTTGCATTGTTCGCATCGTCGAGCGCCTTTCCCTTGAGATCTTCACGGCCCGACCAACGCTTGCTGTACACGCCAGGCTCGCCACCGAGGACGTCGACGGACATTCCAGAATCGTCGCCAAATGTCGGGAGACCGCCCGACACATCGAAGAAGTAACGTGCCTTCGCCAGCGCGTTCTCTTCGAACGTGTCAAAACTCTCGAGAGTATCTTCCGCCGGAGTCTCAGGTATGCCCATCGCCGCGGGATCGACAAACTCGAGATCAAACGCGGAGAATATCGCTCGGAGCTCGCGCAGCTTGCCGGCGCTTCGCGTCGCGACAAGCACTCGTTGCGAGATCACTCCGACAGAGCTTTTGTCTGCGCCGCGTCGAGCGAGTGGATGCCGGAGATCGCCAGCTCGATGAGCTGGTCCAGCTGCGCGCGATCGAATGTCCCGTGCTCCCCAGTGCCCTGCACTTCCACGAACTTCCCTTCGCTGCTCATCACCACGTTCATGTCCACCTCGGCTCTGACATCCTCCTCGTAGTCGAGGTCAAGCCGCGGCTCTCCGTCGATGATGCCTACGCTCACTGCCGCAACGCGTCGCTTCACTGGGGTCTTGGGCAGCTTCCCCGCTGTCACCATCCAGTCGAATGCATCGACTATCGCGACGGACGCTCCCGTGATCGCAGCCGTGCGCGTGCCTCCGTCCGCGACCAGCACGTCACAATCGAGCTTGACGGTGAACTCTCCGAACTTGAAATCGTCGAGCATCGCCCTCACGCTGCGACCGATCAGACGCTGTATCTCCTGAGTGCGACCGCCTAGCTGCGCTCTCTCCCGCGACGTTCGCGTACGCGTCGCCCGGGGCAGCATCGCGTACTCCGCGGTCAACCATCCTTCCCCGCTTCCACGCTTCCAGCCGGGCACTCCTTCCTCAACCGACGCGGTGCAAAGCACGCGCGTCGCGCCGAATATGATGAGGCAGGATCCTTCCGCGTACGGGGCAATCCCGCGCTCGAACGTGATCGGCCGGAGCTCTGAGGGAGAGCGATCCTTGCGCGTGTTCTTACCTGGCTTCACCTAGCTTCCTTATGATGGCGGTGGTTGACTGGCCGGGTGTGAGCGGAACGACGACGACGCGTCCTCCCCAGCCTTTCACTTCGTTGGCGCCGACTATCGTCGCTTCCGTGTAGTCGCCGCCCTTCACTATTACGTCCGGTTTCAGAGCCTTGACCAGCTCGAGCGGCGTGTCTTCCGCGAATACCACAACGAGATCGACGCACTCGACGGCGGCGAGCACGAACGCGCGCTCCGCGGCGCTGCGGACGGGTCTGCCCGGCCCCTTGAGACGGCGCACCGAGTCATCGCTGTTGACGCCGACGACCAAGGCGTCCGCGGTTCCTCGCGCAGCAAGCAGGAGGTCGATGTGTCCGGGATGCAGCAGGTCGAAAACACCATTGGTGAAAGCGATCCGATCCCTTCTTGCAGCTCGCCAGCGCTCCGCTTCCGCCCGTGAAGCTATTTTCGCCGCGGGGTCACGAGGGCTCAGAGTCTGCTCATCACCAAAGGGTGGAAATGAATGACTCGTTCTTTCTTCATTGGAAGCTTTATGATTTCGTCGTAGTCGCTTTCGATCGTGATGATGGTGGGACCACGGCTGATCGTGATGAGCTCCGCCCCTGGCGGCAGCTGGAGTGAATCGGCCAGCGCCGACAGGCGGCCCGTGATCTGTTGGTCGGTAACGGTCGCGGCGAATCTCGCTTCCTGCCCCATTGCGTCCTTGAACCTGTAGTAGCGGAAATAAGCGGCGCCGAAATCGGCGGCGAAGTACGCTCCGACAGCGAGGATCAGCAGCGGAAGCAGACATCCGAGGGTGCTCGCGCCTCGACGACCTACCACTGCGACTGCGCTCCTTCGATCACGTCGTTGACGATGCGGTCGATAGCCTGTTTTCTGCCCGCGGCCACTCCCCGCTCTTCGTATTGTCCTTCGGCGAGCAGTCCTTTCCGTTGCCAGAGAGTCTTGCCCGTTACCTGATCGACCATCTCAATGTCGACGACGAGCTGGAGGAGGCGGCGTGCGGTCGTTGCCTGCTTGTTGGCGGCGCTGTAACCGATCGGGATGTCGACTTCGTAGCGCTGGATTGTGCCCCTGACGATTGCATTGGCTTTGGCTTCAGAAGCGTCGCGAAGGCCGAGCCGGTCGTGCAATCGGCTGCGTAGTGCGTCGGTAAGCTCGCGGGGAAGCTCTGGTGTCGCCGTCTGGTTCTCGAATGGAACGATTGCGACCGTCCTTATGTGACCGGGTAGTCCGCCACCCGTAAAGCCATACGGGATGCAGGCAGTCAGCGCCAGGACAAGACTATAAGCTCCAAATCGTCGCATTGAAAGATCCAGGTTCCTCCCGCAGGACTGTTAAGCGAAGCCGCCGGCGCGCGCCTGGCGCTTCATAGTCGAGCACTCCGTTCGGGCCACGAGTGAAGCTATCGGTGATTTTCCCTCCGGAGATGTGCTCGAGCCCAACCAGAGTGTCGCCGCGAATTGCTACCCGCCACTCCACTGGACGCCCGACATCCGCGCGCAACACGTCACCGTCAAGTCGAACGACCGTGTCGGGAAGCGCAGGAATGGCGAGTCGCCCGAGCGCTGCCCACATCATTGGCGTTGGCGGAATGTAGCGCCGGACGAGGTCCGCGTGCGGAGTTCTGAGGGAGTCGCCGATGAGGACGGCCGCGCCGGCACCCAATCCTCCGCCGAGGAAGAAGTCGAGCCGGGCACTGTCGGGAGAGGCCATACGCACGGAACCGTCTCCTCGAGCGGCGATGTCGCCTTCCGCGTAGTCCCACTTGAACACGATGTGCCGGTGTCCCGATGGCAACGTCAGCATCGGAAGGGAGCGGTCCGGCGCAAGGACGCCCTTGAGTGGCGCGGCGACTCGTGCGCATGCCATCGCTGCGAGAAGCGCACAAACGAGAACCTTGTTCATCGCGAATCAACCCTCGTGATCAAATCGCCTTGCACGATCCTGTCGAGAACGTCGTATCCACTTACGACTCGCCCGAAGACAGTGTAGTGGCCGTCGAGGTGCGGTTGCGGCGAATGTGTAATGAAGTACTGACTCCCTCCGGTGTCGGGCCCCGAGAGAGCCATGCCCACGGCCCCGCGCTCGTACCGGTGTCTGTTCATTTCGTCGCGGATCGCGTAACCCGGACCTCCATTTCCGTCATCACGAGGATCTCCGTCCTGCGCCACGAAGTTCGGAACTACGCGATGGAAGCGAGTGTTGCGATAGTATCCGGAGCGCGCGAGCGAAAGGAAATTGGCAACGGTGATCGGAGCCTCTGTTCCAAAGAGCTCGAGACGAATCGGGCCGCGTACTGTGTTGATCGTCGCGTTCAATGTCTTGCCAGTCGCTCGCGGGATAACCATGGTGCGCACTACGTCTTCGTACCACGCGAGAGGTCTCGGGGTTGCAGGAACGGCTGCCCACTTCGCCCAGACTGGAATCTCCTTTCCCGCGGCGCGCTCCAGCGGATCGGCCGGCACCGGCGTCTGAGCGAGGTGCGAACGCCACGTCGCATTGAGCGAGCTGCTGTCCTTTTTCCAGAGCGCGCCGACGTATTGGATTGCCGCGAGCCGCGCGTCGTTGGCGGAGTCGTGCCCCGCCAGATTGTAGCTCGTGAGAACGGCGGACAAGTCCGCGGCAGACGGCCGTTCGGCCAGTGCGCCGATGACACTGGCACGCACGAAGAAATCCGGATCGCGCAGCCCGTTGATGAGAAGTGCGTGCAGAGAATCTTCGAGCGGCATCGATGCCGGTGGGGTGAGCGCACCGTATGCGGCCTCTCTCACTCGCGGGTCTGGATCACCCGTCAGCGGCACAGCTCGCGACATGACGGATGCACGATCGAGACTGTCTCCGGTCGCCGATGCCACTGCCGCGCGAAGTCTCCAGTCAGAGCTCGCTGCCCACTGCGTCAGCTCCGCTGGCTTTAGACCTGCTCGTGCCGCGGAGGCGAGGAGCGACGAACGATAGACGAGCGAGGTGTCGAGCGCCCACAGCGCCGGCAACTCCGCAGCGTCCGGCTTGAGTACCGTTCCGAAGCTCTGCGCCGCCGCAATGCGAACATTGGGATCCTGGTCGCGAGCCGCGTAGATCAGCGCTGCCTTGGCGATCGGGCCATAGGTGCCGAGTGACCGAATTGCGTTGATTCGCACGTGCGGATCGACATCACCAACGAGGCGCGAGAGCACGGCGAACGCATTTGTACCCAGAGAGTCACCGGCCGCCGATTTGGCGAGGCCGCGCGCGATCTCCGCGAGCGCGCGCGCGTTTCCGCTAGCCGCGTCGACGTATGGAGCAGACGGCGTCACGGAACGGTTGAGGTTCTGCGGACGCGCCTTGAGTCCGAGGGACGCTTCCAGATCGATGAGCTGTCGCACGCCACCAGGTGCGCGCGTCCTCGCGATCGCGTAAGCCGCCGCCCACACGACGGACGGATGTTGTGCCCGGAGGTAGGATGTCACGTCGGCGATGGGGACTGGACGCAGCTTCGCCGCCGCGAGCAGCAACTGGATGACCGTCCCCGTATCTGCCCGAGTTTTCAGTCCGTTGATGATTGCCGCGCGGGCCGGAGCGCCAATCTCTCCCAGCGCCCACGCCGCCTCGCGTGCCGTCTCATTGTTCGCCGCCAAGGCGGCGCTGAGATCGGCGATGGAAGCGCTATCCCGGAGCAGGCCAAGTGCGTACGCTGCGTTTCCCGCGACCGCCGCGTCTGAATCCTTCAGCAATCCGCGAAGCAACGGAGCGCCGGAGATGCCGCGCTCGGCGCCAACCTGTCCGATGGCGAGAGCACAGGCGGCTCTCAGCGGTCGCCACTTGCTCACGAGGGCCCGACCGACAATTGCGGTGTCGAGCTGCCGCGTGTCCGTCATCGCAAGAAGCCGCGCGTAGAGGTTTACTTCGAACTCCCCGACGCCGGATGGCAGTCGCTGACCATTCGCCGATGCGGATCCAGCGAACAACAGAACAACAAGAGCAAGCTTTTTACGAAGCCGCATTCTGAAGTACCTTGCGTAGAGTTTCTGGCAACGTCGTGAGACGGGAATCGCGCGTCAACGAGGCGAGCTTCGTCGAGGCGGTAACGAACTTCTCCCCGGTTTCCGCATTCGTGATCACGTACTCGAACGTCAGCGTGCGCGACCTCACGTCGCTGATTCTCGTCGTGACACGGATCAGATTATCGTAGCGGGCGCCCGAGTGAAAGCGAAGGCTTGCTTCGACAACTGCCAGCGTCACGTTCTGTCTTTCCAGCTCCGCGTACGGAGTTCCCAACGCGCGGATGAACTCAGTGCGCCCGATCTCGCACCAGATCAGATAGTTGGAGTGATACACCACCTGCATCTGATCGGTCTCGGCGTAGCGAACCCGGAACTCGACGGTGTGAGCCGTCCCACGATCTGAATGGGATGTCATGTATGAGGGGAAACTACAACCTCGAACTACACAGACGCGACTTTTCTACCGATCTCCGCGCGGAGCCGTTAACTTCAGCCCGTGCTGAACGCTCCCTGTTACATCGTGTCTGACGCGCACCTGGGCGTGGCCAGCCCGCAGATCGAGCGGTCGTTCGTTTCGTTCCTGCGCGGACTCGACGGAGACGCCAAGTCGCTGGTGATCAACGGCGATCTGTTCGATTTCTGGTTCGAGTGGAAGACGGTCATCCCCCGACGAAGCTTTCGCGCGCTTGCTGCGCTCGCCGAGCTGCGCGACGCGGGCGTGGAGATACTCTGGGTAGCCGGCAACCACGACTGCTGGGGCGGCGAGGTTCTTCGCGAAGATGTCGGCGTGTCGTACATCGTCGGACCGTGGGATGGGTCGATCGCCGGATGGAACGTGCGCATCGAGCACGGCGACGGCTTACGCGAACGCGAGGACCGTGGCTACCGGATGATACGGCCAATCATGAGGAGTCCGCTCGCCATCAGGGCGTTTCGCGCGCTGCTTCACCCGGATTGGGCCAGCAGGCTCGCGCAGGGCAGCTCGAATGCGAGCCGGACTTATCGCGCGAGGGACGAAGGTCGAGGTCTGCGGGAATACGCGAAGCGGGAGCTGAAAAGCGCCAAGGATCTCGACTTACTCGTGTATGGGCACTCGCACGTCGCGGCGCTCGAGCAAATGGACAACGGTCGCATTTTCGCCAACGCCGGTTCGTGGCTCGATGCCCCGACTTTTCTCAGACTCACAGACGAAGTCGTCGAGCTCCGCCGCTGGGACGGGTCAGCCCAGGGTACGTGTCTCAACTCGATCAATCGATGATCCGAGGAAGCGCTCGCCGAGCGCCAGGAAGGTATCGGGCGCGTCCGACGCAATGAAGCGATAGCGCGCCTCGTTGGGTGATGTGTTCTCGAGCCCATTTGCTTTCAGCAGCTCCGCGGTCTCGCGTGCAGTCTCGTAGGCGCTGTCGATGAGTCTGACTTCGCGGCCGACGACATTTCCGATCACGGTCTTCATCAGCGGATAGTGCGTGCACCCGAGGACGAGCGTGTCGATCTCGGCTGCTACCAGAGGAGCGAGATAGTTGCGCGCGATGGCGCGCGTCGGCTCGGCGTCCGTCCAGCCTTCTTCGACGAGGGGGACGAAGAGCGCGCAGGCTTGCGCCGTCACCTGCGCATCCGGCACGAGCTTGATGATTTCCTTCTCGTAGGCGCGCGACTTTATCGTACCGGCGGTTCCGATGACGCCCACACGCTTGGTCTTGGTCGCGCCCGCGGCGGCCCTTGCGCCCGGCTCGATCACTCCCACGATGGGCATGTCGTATTCTCGCCGCAGCGCGGGAAGCGCATGCGCGGTGGCGGTGTTGCACGCAATCACGAGCGCCTTCACGCCTTCAGCTTTGAGGTACGCCGTGATCTCACGGCTGTAGCGCAGCACCGTATCGGGACTCTTTGGACCGTAGGGGACGCGCGCAGTGTCGCCAAAGTAGATGATGCTCTCGTGGGGAAGCTGTCGGATCATCTCGCGGACGACGGTGAGGCCACCCATCCCGGAATCGAAAACTCCAATCGGGGCCGGATTCGTCACCGCAGTCTCACGCTCGCGTAGACGCCGGCGGATCGGTGGCTCGCCACGACGCCGATGTTGGTACGGAAATCCCAGAGATTCGCCGCGACATAGGCGTCAGCGCCGGCGAAAAGGTGGTTGAAGACGATTGCGGCGATCCAATCCTCGTAGTGTGTGCGACGCGCCTTGATTCGATCGGGTGTGAAGCGACTCGCCGTCCAGGTCGCGGGAATTGGCAGGCCCGTCTTTGGATTGATCGCAGCCACGCCGGTCGATGGATCGATTTGGTAAGTCGCGACAACGCTGTCGTGCGGCAGCCCCTTCGCTTCGGCCAGGTCGAGAGCGGCCTTGCGAGCCATGCCGATCGAACCGACCTCGAGGACTGCGAAAAGCATCGCCGACTTGTTGCGGCCGAAGACCGTCTGCGCGTAGCCCGGAAGCAGCAGCGACGTAAGAAACGCGCGACGCGGGCTAAGGGGCGGACGTGGGGTCGTGTCGGCTGGCGCGGGCTGGGGTTGCTGGTTCTTGGGCGGAGCAACGCCTGCGCGCGCGCTATCCCGCTGCTGCGCCTCAGCGGGCCGAGAGCTGAGCGACGCCATACAGAGGAGGACTGCGACTATCGAAGTGGCGGGAGAGTGTGGGAATCGAACCCACCCGACCCTACGATGTAGGGTCACAGTGATTTTGAAGATCACGGAAGCCACCAGGCCCCATCCACCCCCACGCGTCTCATTGAACTTCGATCGCAACTT
Source organism: Gemmatimonadales bacterium (assembly GCA_038210945.1). Lineage (GTDB taxonomy): Bacteria > Gemmatimonadota > Gemmatimonadetes > Gemmatimonadales > Gemmatimonadaceae > UBA4720. The sequence goes on along the minus strand of JBBQWD010000046.1, from coordinate 1,862 downwards.
CTCCCCGTTCGATGACCTCTCCAATCACTACCGATCCGTCAATGCGTGAAAGATAGTTAGCGGCCCCGGCTTCATTGATGCACACGACGAGGCCGCCCGAGGTCTGCGGATCAAAGAGGATTGCGCGGTCTTCGTCCCTGCCCTTGTTCCAGCGAACGAGGTCGTTCAGGTACTCGGCGTTTCTCTTGGCGCCGTCAGTTGTCGAACCCGCCCTAACCGCCTCTCGGACGCCCGCAAAGACAGGAATCGAATCGAGATCGACGCGAAGCGTGACCTTGCTCGCGCGAGCGATGTGGGACAGGTGTCCCAGCAGACCGAAGCCCGTGATATCCGTCGCGCAACGCGCGCCTACCGCCAGCGCTGCTCGGCTCGCCGCTCCGTTGAGCGCCTTCATCGCATCGAGCATCGGACGCTGCGCTTCAATGGAGAGCTTCCCACGCTTCGCCGCCGTCGCGAGGATTCCATTGCCGACGGGCTTGGTGAGAATGAGCCGATCTCCGGGCACTGCTCCGGCATTTGTGAGGAGAAAATTCGGATGCGCGCGTCCGGTTACAGCGAGACCGTACTTGAGCTCGGTGTCCACCACCGTGTGCCCTCCGACAATCAGCGCTCCCGCCTCGTGCACCTTCTCCTGCCCTCCGGCGAGAATCTGAGTGAGCACTTCGAGAGGCAGGTCGCTGGTCGGAAACGCGACGATGTTGAGCGCGGTCAGCGGCTGTCCACCCATCGCGTAAACGTCGGACAACGCATTCGCAGCCGCGATCTGGCCGAAGTCGAACGGGTCATCAACGATCGGCGCGAAGAAATCCACGGTCTGCACGAGAGCGAGATCGTCGGATACGCGAAAAACCCCCGCGTCGTCGAACGTCTCCCGTCCGACCAGCAATCGCGGATCTGTTTTTGTTGGAAGCGCGGCCAGCGCGCGGGATAGGTCACCCGGACCCATTTTCGACGCTCAACCGGCGCAACGCGCGAATTCAGTGAGGCGGAACAGCTCCTCGCGCGTCTTCGATGTGCTCATTCGATCAGCGACTGCTACTTCGACGAGACGACTGCAACGGCATCGATCTCGACGAGCGCCCCGCGTGGAAGTCCGGGCACCTGCACTGTCGACCGAGCGGGGCGAGCGTCGCCCAGCCACCTGCCGTAGATCTCATTCACGGTGGGAAAGTGCGCGAGGTCGTGAAGATAGACGGTCGTCTTCACGACATCACCCCACGAAGCACCGGCCGCGCGCAGAACTTCCTGAAGATTCTCCATCACTCTTTCCGTCTGCTCGACGATGCCGCCGTCGACGATTTTTCCGGCGACCGGGTCGAGGGCAATCTGACCCGCGGTAAAAAGGAAGCCGTTCGCAACAATCCCCTGTGAATAGGGGCCGATGGCGGACGGCGCTTTGCTCGTGCTGACATGCTTCAGTGGCATTCAATGGCTCCGGGCGGGCGCCCGCGAAACGGGCAGAGTTTGGATGAAGGGCGAATGTTACACACTATGCCGCGTTCAAGGCCAGACTGAAGAGGCGTCCGGCGTTGGCGGCAGTGACGCGGCCAAGTTCGAGCGGGTCGTCCCCACGAGCGGTCGCGACCTTGGAGAGCGTGTGAGTGACCCACGCCGGCTCGTTCCGCTTCCCCCTGAAGGGAACGGGCGCGAGATAGGGCGAATCGGATTCGACGAGTAACCGATCGCGCGGCACGAGCCGGAGAAGATCATCGTCAGTCCACTTTTTGAAAGTCACTATCCCGCTGAACGACACGTACCAACCGGCATTGAGCGCGATCTCCGCGAGGCCGTGAGAGCCAGTGTAGCAGTGCATGACACCGATGACGCCAAGGGCCCGGGCGTCGCGGATGAGAGACCGAGTG
>JBBQWD010000045.1:0-10027 GCA_038210945.1 Gemmatimonadales bacterium | reverse complement strand
AGCCTGTTGCCCCACCAGATCGGAGCGTGATGGCTGAAGCCCTCACCGGGATGCGCGGCAGCATCCAGCGTTGGAGGTGCCTTAGTCCCGCCTTCCGGATCGATCGCCATTACGCCAGAAAATGCATGCGGAATGCCGGATAGCTATGGCGCCAAGCCGATCTCCGGACGCAGGCATGAAAAAGGGGAGCCGACCGGCTCCCCTTTTTCGCCTTGCTCGTTATCCCTTACTGGCTTCTCAGCTCAATGCTGCCGTTTACGCTGCTCGCTCTCAAATCCCGCCCACCATTGCCGATTTTGCCGGAGGCGTGACGCGGTCCCCAGCGACCCGACAGTGTCATGGGGAAATCGCTGTCGATTCCGCCATGCACGGTATCGAAGCGGAAATCCGCATCAAACCGCGCTGGTACGTAAATGGAAACCGATCCGTTCACGGTCTTGAAGCTCATGTCGTCGTTGCCCTGCAGAGAAGCCATGCGCGCGTCGACATTCCCGTTCACTGTCTCGGCGGTTACCGGGCCGACAGCGGTGTTCACGTTGACGGTTCCATTCACTGACGTCGCGCGAACCGGACCGCTGGTATTGCGGACGCTCACACCACCATTGACTGTGCTGGCACGCACCTCAGCGCCGACATCCCTCACGGACACGCCACCATTGACCGAGTTCGCACCGACTCTCACGCCCCGTGGCACCTGAACGGTGATCTTCACCGAGGAGTGGTTGTCGTTGTTGCCGTTGCGATGCAATGACTCCGTCCCACCGTCCTCGCAGCGCGAGCTGTTGTTCCAGATCGCGCAAATGGTAACGTTGCCGCCGGCCTGCACGACTTCGTAATGAATGTCATCCATCGGTCGTCCGTTCGACCGCTTTTCCGCAACCAGGTGGACCATGTTGTCGGCGCTGGGCGCAAAATCCACCGTGCCATTGACGTTGAACACGTTCATCCAGCGTCCCGCGTCGACGCGCCCATTCCAGCGCCAAGTGTCGGCATTTCGTCCGTATTCCTGCTGCGCTCCGAGTGCGGGCGCCGCAAGGATGAAGGCGAGAGCCGCGACCAGTTTCGTTCTATTCATCATCTCTCCCGAGTACTTGAGTCTGAACCGCTGTTGATGACAATCCGTCCGCTGAAGGTATTCGCGGTGACCCTCGCCCTTCCGTCACCAGTAGTGAACTCCATACGCCCTTCCCCCCTTCCTCTGCCCGATCCGCGCGTCGTCACAGGGAAATCCGTGCTTACATCCCCACTAAAAGTCTCCACGCTGAACTGAGCCCCCGCTCCACGCGGGATGGTGAGCCGGATGGTGCCGGAGTGGGACTCGAAGCTGTACTTCCCACCGGCTTCGATGCTGCCCGAATACACTATGTCGCCGCTGACAGTCTCCGTGCGCACGTCCTTGGACTGAATCCCGACCAGCCGCAGAGTTCCGCTCACGGATGTCGCTTCGACGTTTCCAGTCACAGTCTCTACGCGAAGATCCCCGCTGACAGTTTCAGCGCGAAGGTTTCCGTTTACCTGCGCCGCGTGCACTGCACCCGAAACCGACTCTGCGCTTACCACGCGCACCGCGTCGACGACCTCGACCCTGCCGCTTACGCTCGTCGCTTCGACCTCGCCTTGCGATCCCGTTGACGAGACGTCGCCCGACACCGCCTCGAGAACGAGCCGCGTCCCGCGTGGAACCGACACATCGTAGCGCGCGTCGCCCACGTCGTGGTGTCGCCTTCCCCGGTTGTCGTCGTCGGATTCGACGCTCAAGCTGACCCTCGATGAGTTGGCGTCGAAGCGCAGGAGGCCGCTCGTAATGGATGCCGAAACCTTCACGTCCGGGCGGTCCCAACCCGTCACGCGGATCTTCCCCGAGATCAGCGAGAGGTCTACCGCGCCGCCGCGATCGAGCCGGACAGTAGTATCGATCTGCTTACGCCCGTAATCGTCCTGAGCGCGCGCCGAGAGAGCCGGCAGCGACAACAGCAACGCTGCAATGATGGCAAGCTGGCAGAGCTTCATTTCGTTTTTCATCTCATGTACTCGCGGGCAGCAAGGCTGCCGTGCGTAGAAGCTCGACTTTCTTGTCGAGCGCGTGTGTCAGCTGCTCGCTGAGCATCATGCTGGCCGGGTCTCTGGCGAGCGCCGCCCTGCTCTGCTCGATCGCAGCATCTATGATCTCCAGGTTCTTCTCGATGATCGCAACTGTGGACGAATCCAGCTGAGTCTTCCGCTGGCTCACTATTTTCTGCAGCAGCGCGATCTCCCTTCCATATATCCGTTCCGATTGGGAGCGATCGGCCTGGTCGGTCAGGCTCGCAACCCTGGCCGGCACGCCTGTTTTTTGCGCCACGCCAGTCTGCGCCGACCCGCCGGAATTGCCGGCGAGTTGCGGCGGTGCCGTCGCGGCGGCGGGGTTCGTCGGCTCCGGGATCGAGCTGGCGTTCGCCTGCGGCTGGGTTTGACTCGGGGTCTGGATCGTCGACTCGGCAGAAGCTCTCTGGCCGGGAGCGAGGGAGCGCGCCGTCAGCATGTAGGTTATGCCGGCCGTGCTCACAATGAGCGCCGCCGCGGCGACTCCCATCCAGGCCGGAGCAAACCGTCTCTGGCGCTCGGGACGAGTCGCAAGAGGAATCACAGGCGCCGCTATCCTCGCCTCGATGCCTTCCCACAGATCGCGCGAGGGAGCCAGATCGGGCAATGCTGCCGCGTCCTTCCGGATGTTCTCGATGTCTTTGACCAGACCGGCGCAACGGACGCACTCTCTCAAATGCATTTCGACCGCGTTCCGCGCCACGTCGTCCAGAGTACCTTCGAGGTAGTCAGGTAGCGCGGCGTCGAAATCTTGGCAGGTGATCTTTGAGCTAGTCATCGTTCCAGTGCCCCTCTCAAAAGAAGTCTCGCGCGATGCAGCTGCGCCTTACTTCCGCCCGAGGTGATTCCACACATCACAGCAATCTCCTCGTGCTTGTAACCTTCCACGTCGTGGAGCACGAAAATCTTACGCGCCCCAGCCGGCAATTTCGCTATCGCGTCCTTCAGATCCATTCGCTCCAGGTGCAGTGGGGCCCGCGCACCTTCGTCCCACCGCTCGTCATCCACGTCATTCTCATCCGTTCTCGCGGCCTCTTTGCCCGCAGTCTTTCTTGCATTCAGTACCACGTTCACAGCCAGCCGGTGCAGCCACGTCGAAAATGCGCTATCGCCCCTGAACTGAGGGAGCTTTTCCCAGGTTCTTACGAACACATCCTGGGTCAGCTCCTCGCCCGTCGACCTGCTTCCACACATCCGCGTGCAGAGCGAATAAACCCTGTTCGCGTGCACCCGGTACAGACGCTCGAAGGCCTGACGGTCCCCGGCCGCGGCCAGAGCCACGTCAGTCGAATCACCCATTGGCACACGCACGGCGCACGCCGCCAGCATTCGATCGTTGTCCTTGCTTTGTTGCGTGATTGGATAGCTCGAACGGCTCAAAGGTTTGAATGGACGGCAATCTGGATTCCCGGTGGCTGCAGATATGACAGCCGGTGGCAGCCCTTGGTTTGAACCCGCTTTCGGGAGGGTACGGCGCGCGTAAGGCCGCTTCCCGGGGCTCTCACAAGGCGTCCTCGCCCTGTCCTAGCGCCCCAACCAGCTGCCTGATCTGCTGGTCGAGTGGTTCCTCGCTCCGAGCCACCAACGTCACGTGTCCGACCTTTCGCTTCTCGGTGGGCGCTTTCCCGTACAGATGGAGGTGCGCGCCCTCTACTGCCAATACGGATTCGACGGGCGGAATGTGTCCGAGGATGTTGAGCATCACCGACCTGCCCCTCAGCGTCGTGGCACCCAGTGGGAGCGAGAGGATGGCGCGCAGGTGATTCTCGAACTGGCTCGTTTCAGCGCCCTCGATCGTCCAGTGGCCGGAGTTGTGAACTCGTGGGGCCATCTCGTTGGCGAGGAGCTCCCCGTCCACCGAAAAAAGCTCGAGCGCCAGCACGCCCACGTATTCGAGTCGGTCCATCAACCTGCGCGAGTAGTCCATCGCGAGCGCGGCAATCTCCCGTGTCGCTTCCGGTGCGGGAGCGATCGACCTGCGAAGAACCCCTTCACGGTGAAGGTTCTCGATCGGCGGATAGAACACCTCACGGCCCGCCTGGTCGCGAACTCCGATGACGGACAGCTCGTGCTGGAACGAGACGTATCGCTCGAGAAGGAGCCGCGAGCCTCCGAGTTTCTTCCACGCTTTCTCGACTGACGAGGAATCGCGAATCACGACCTGTCCTTTGCCGTCGTACCCCATCCTGCGGGTCTTGAGGACAGCGGGAAAACCAATTCGCGCGGCTGCGCTCTGGAGATCTTCGAGGCTGTCGACCGGCGCGAATGGAGGCGTCAGGATGCCAAGCTCCTGAAAGAGAGTCTTCTCGAGAAGACGGTCCTGCGCGGTTTCCAGCGCTGCTACCGGAGGGAAAACTTTCACACGTTCCGCCACGAACCTTACCGTCGAAAGCGGAATGCTCTCGAACTCATAGGTCACGACGTCGACGCCTTCGAGAAACCGCGCGAGAGCTTTCTGATCCCCGTAATCAGCCGCGATCAGCTCACCTATCTGACCAACCGGCGCACCGGAGTTCGGATCGAAGAATCTGAACTCGACGCCGAGCTGGTAGCCGGCAAGCGCGAGCATCCGTCCCAGCTGCCCGCCGCCGAGTACGCCGACTCTCACTCGCGCGCGGCCGGATCTGGTTGAGCGAGTACCGCGCTGGTCTGCTCGGCGCGAAAAGCGCGAAGCCGCTCGCGCACCTCGGGTCGATTGATCGCAATGATAGCGGCGGCGAGCAACGCGGCGTTGATCGCGCCGGGCTTGCCGATCGCCAGCGTTCCCACCGGGACGCCCGCGGGCATTTGCACAATGGAAAGAAGCGAGTCGATGCCCTGCAGAGCCTTCGATTCGACGGGAACTCCCAGCACCGGAATAGTCGTCTTGGCTGCTGCCATCCCGGGAAGGTGTGCCGCGCCGCCAGCTCCCGCGATGATCACTTCGATTCCGCGCGACTCGGCGGACTCTGCGTACTCGAACAACAGATCGGGAGTTCGGTGCGCGGACACGACCTTCGTCTCGTGGGGAACGCCGAGCGCGTCAAGGATCTGGGCGGCGTGCTGCATGGTGTCCCAATCGGACTTGGAGCCCATGATCAGTCCAACGAGTGCATCCGCCAAGTTATTCCTCTTCGAGATCGTCTTCGTCGGGCATCCCGACATCGTCCAGCGCGCGCTCCTCCAGATCTTCCAGCTCCGACTGGTGCTCGATCTCGAGAATCAGATCGCTGATGCGGCAGAAGCTTTTGCGATGGTGCGGCGTGATGCCGTGCGCGGCGAGTCCCGCTACGTGCTCGCGTGTCGTGTAGCCCGCGTTGTGGTCCCAAATATAGTGCGGATATCGAACGCCGAGCCGCGTCATCAGCAAATCGCGAGTGACCTTGGCGAGTATGGACGCGCAGGCGATGCTGAAGCAGCGCGCGTCGCCATGGACAACGGCGGTGTGTGGGACGGGGAGCGTACGAATTGCCCTTCCATCGATCACGACGTGATCGGGCGTCACCTTGAGGCGAGTCAGGGCGCGGTGCATCGCGAGCGCGCCCGCCTGATAGATGTTGATGCGGTCGATTTCGTGAACCGACGCCGCGCCGATGGCGAAGGCGACGGCGCGCTCGCGGATCTTGACCGCGAGTCTCACGCGCTGGGCATGAGTCAGTCTCTTTGAGTCGTCGACGCCGGCGATCGCCCGCGTATCAGCCGGCATGATGACGGCGCATGCGACAACAGGGCCAGCGATTGGTCCTCTGCCGACTTCGTCGACTCCGGCGAGCAGGGGACCTTTGGCAGCGCGCAGATCGCGCTCGATCGTGGTCCAGCGTTTACGCCGCGGGACGAGCCGGCGGCGTGTGCTGGGGACAGTGGTGGGCTCGGATTCTTCCGGGGTCGACTGGGGTGAGCCCTGTTCGACCTCGTCGTACATGCTTCCGCGTCTCTCCTGGCGCCAGGAGAGCTAGGCCTCTGTTCCGGCCTCGACCACCGTTTCGCTTCCGGGGATGACGACTTTCGCTTTCCGCTCGCGGATGCGGGTCGCCTTACCAGTGAGGTGGCGCAGGTAGTACAGCTTGGCGCGACGGACGCGTCCGCGACGAACGACGGTGATTTCCGAGATCATCGGGCTGTGCACCGGGAAAATGCGCTCGACGCCGATTCCGTTCGAGATCTTCCGCACGGTGAACGTCGCACTCACTCCGGCGCCGCGCTTGGCGATGCAGACACCTTCAAATGCCTGAAGCCTTTCCTTGTCACCCTCGCGCACGCGTACGTTGACGCGGAGTGTGTCGCCGGCCCGGAACGGGGGGATGTTATCGCGGAGCCACTCTTTCTGGGTTTCGATGAAGGGATGCATATGTTACTCGGGGCTGGAGTTAACAGCCTGGTAAAGACGTGTTTAACGGGTTCGTGGGAAGCCTCGAAAAGTAAACCTCTAACCGCTCCAATGCCAGCGTGGGAGTGACGTCGCAGGGCAGTCCCGGGTTAGTCCTCTCCCTTTCTGCGCCGTGTCAGGCGCTCGCCCTGTTCGGTGCGCCACTTCTCGATTTTCGCGTGGTCTCCGGAGAGCAGTATGTCCGGAACCGTGTGCCCGCGAAATTCCGGGGGGCGGGTGTAACTGGGCGCGCTGAGCCCGCGACCAAAGAACGAGTCGGTGCGCGCGCTATCGAGGTCGGACATTGCGCCGGGAAGCAGCCTGACCGTTGCGTCTATGATTGCCAGCGCCGCCGCCTCGCCACCACTCAGGACAAAATCGCCGAGTGAGATCTCCTCGGTGGCGAGGTGATCGGCGACACGCTGGTCGATGTCCTTGTAGTGACCGCAGAGCAGCGTGAGCTCCTCTCTTTCCGAAAACCGTTCCGCATCGGCGTGCGAGAAAACGCGTCCGCGCGGAGAAAGAAGAACGATCGGCGGCTTGGTGTTGAGTGATTCCACCGCCTCGAAGAACGGCTGCGGCTTCATCACCATCCCCGCACCGCCACCGTATGGTGCGTCGTCGACGGTGCGGTGCTTGTCGTGGGTGAAATTGCGGAGGTCGACGAGGTTGTACCGCACGCTTCCCGCCGCCGCCGCGCGGGACGGAATGCTCAGCCCAAGAGGGCCGGTGAAAAACTCGGGGAAGATGGTGACGACGTTGATCCTCAGCGCCAATGGATCACTCCACGGAGTCGGAGTTATCGTCGAGAAACCCAAGCGTGTCGTTGATGACGATCGCGCGGGCCTGGATGTCCGTCCTGACTATGATCTCAGGGCGATATGGAATCATCACGCTCCCGCGAGCCGTCTTCACATCGAGCATGATTCCTTGGGGAAGCTCGTAGAAAGTCGTGACCGCGCCGAGCGGTTCCCCACCCGCGCCGACTACGGCCATCCCGATCAGGTCGTGAAGATAGACCTGATTTTCCGCGAGAGGCGGCAACTCGCTGAACGGGGCGAGCAGGTATCGTCCGCGCCAGAGATCCGCGCTGTCACGATCCCGGAGCTCCTCGAATTGGACGATGAGCCCCTTCTTGAACGGCTTCGATCCGGAGATGGTAAGGGTCGGGGTTTCTTCCTCCCCTTTCACGCCCCGGACGATCGCCAGATCGCCGTCGGAGGTACCGGCAAAGACCCTACTGCCGGTCGCGAAGACCACGTCCGGCTTGTCGGTGAGAGGCTCGATTACAACCTCTCCCCGAATTCCCTGCGCTTTGCGGATCAGCCCGACGATCGCGTATTCGGGCTCTGGCATTCGAGTGAGCGCTCTAGGCGCCGGCGGCTGGTTCGTCCGCCATCTCCGTGACAGGAACAGCGACGACCTTGCGCTCGATGCCCAGTCTCTTCTCGTGGCGGTTCTTGAGGACACCGGCGCGCCGAAGGAGCGACCGAACAGTGTCGGTTGGCTGCGCCCCTTGATCCAGCCAGTAGTTGGCTCTCACCTCGTCGACGTTGAGCGAGCCTTCACTCTGGCGGGGAGCGTACTGGCCGATGATCTCGATGAATTTTCCGTCGCGCGGGCTCTGCGAGTCGGCGACGAGAATACGGTAGAATGGCGCGTTTTTCCGCCCGACGCGGCGGAGTCGAATCTTTACCATTTCGGTACTGCTCCCTGAAAGGCGTTTGGCGGGACGCTCTTGGCGTCCCAATTCCGGGCTTCTCGCGTCACCGGAAGATCCGGCGCGCACCCGGCACTACTGGGGTCATGCAATGTAATCGGTCGGGGCGCCGAGGCCTACCTCGTTCCGAACATTCCGGGCCTGGACGGCATCCCCATTCGCCGTGGTTGAGTTCGAATCTCTCCGAGTCGTTGAGACTGAATCTTTCCGGATGGTTGAGACTGAATCTTTCCGAGTGGTTGGGGCTGAATCTCTCCGAATGATTGAGGCTGAATCTCTCCGAACGGATGGATCTGCGTCGCTCCTTATCAAAATCCGTCCGTTAAAAGTCCGGACGGTCACTTTGGCCCGCCCGTCACCGATCGTGAACTCGACGCGTCCGCCCTTCCGCCCGCCCGCGGCAGGCGCCGTCTCGACGGGGAAGTCGGTCTGGACAGTCCCGCTGACTGTCTCAAGTCCGAACTGGGCACCGGAGCTGCGCGGGATGGTAAGGCGAATCGTCCCCGAGTGAGATTCGAAGTCGTAGGTCCCTCCCGTAGCAACACGCCCGGCATATACGATATCACCGCTAGCCGTCTCGGCGCGGATGTCGTTCGCTCGCAGGCCAATCAGCCGGACCGCTCCGCTGACGGTCCACGCTTCGAGGCGTCCCGAGACATTTTCGGCGCGTACACTCCCGCTCACATTCTGGGCGCGGAGGTCGCCAGCAAGCTGCGATGCCCTGATCGGCCCCGATACCGATTCTAGAGCCACCTGACTTCTTCCGCCGCTGACTACGATGGCCCCGCTGACGGTCGTTGCGGAGATTTCACCCTGTGATCCGCTAGCCGTAATGTTTCCAGAGGCGGCCTGCAACCTGAGGCGAGTTCCCCGCGGAACAGAGACATCGTAGTTCGCATTCCCGCGCGGATTCGTCCCGCGCTGTCCCTCCTGCTCGACCCGGAGTATCACCCTGTTTGGACTGGCGTCAAAACGCAGGGCACCATTTTCCGTCGACGCCAGAATACCGACGTCGGGCAGGTCCCATCCGCGGACCGTGATCTTCCCCGCCACGAGTGAAAGATCGACGGTGCCTCGTAAATTGAGGCGAACGGTTGTATCGAGCCGCGCTCGTTCCTGCCCCATTAAAGAAAGCGGAAGCGCCAGACCGAAGATGACGGTGGCGAGAAGCCGAGCGATTTTCATATCGCGTTGGACCGCAGCATCGCCGCCCTCCGCAGGAGCTCGACCTTCATCTCGAGGGCCCGCGAGACCTGACCGCCAAGGAGGGGGCTCCCCGGATCTTTTTGCAGCGCGGCCCTGATCTGGGCGATGGCGGAATCAAGAGTCCGCAGATTCTTCTCGATCACAGCGACTGTCGAAGCGTCGAGCTCGGCATTCTGCCGTCGCACTATTCTCTGCAGAGTTTTGATTTCCTTGTCGTATACCACCTCCTCCGGGGAACGTGTGACCTGCGGGGCCGATGTTGCCGCAACCGTCACTGCCGAGCCCAGCTGACCAGGGGGAGGCGTGGGAGTCGACGCATCCGATGCCTGTTGCTCGCGTGTCACCGATGGCGCTCGAATTCCCGGCTCGGCCGGTGTCTCACTCGACAAGGCTCTCCGCGCGCCCGTACCACTCGCAACGTTGGGCGTTCGAGCGCGTCCGAGCCACTGCACAGTGAGAAGAGAGGTGGTTCCTGCGGTCACCAGGACGAGCGCAGCCGCGGCCAGACCCATCAGCCCCGGTCCCCAGCGTTTTTCGCGGCGGTTGGGTAACGCATGCGTGGGCACTGTTGCGGGCACCGGCGCCGGACCTGAAGGCAGGAGCGGCTCGTTCGCCGGCGCCGACGGCTCTCTTGTTGGCAGTGACAGCTCGCCCGCCAGTAGAGGCGGCTCGCT
>JBBQWD010000044.1:0-10073 GCA_038210945.1 Gemmatimonadales bacterium | reverse complement strand
CATCGAGGTGATATGAAATCGGCCTACCGCGCACCCTGAAACGGATGAATGTTTCCTCTGCATACTGCCCTGACCGAGGCCTAGGGGCCTAGTTCTGGTGCGGTGGCGGAGTACGAGAAGCCGTCACCGCGCCCGGCCTCGCTAGCTCGCCAACAATCTCGCGAGCTGATCCAATACGTCCACGAGATCCGGCTTGATCTCGAGCACCCGGGTTACCGGGTCGGCGCCAAACCGCTCCATCCGCTCGGGCGCGTTCCTGATAGTGAAGGCTGTTGGGTCGAGAGTGTCATTCACCTCATCCCACAGGAGCGGCATCGAGACAGTCGCACCGGGCAGCGGACGCGCGCTGAATGGCGCGACGATTGTTTGACAGTGTCGATTCTGCAGATAGTCGAGATAGACTTTGTCACCGCGCTTGGTGACGTGGCGCGTGATCGTCGCGATGTCGTTCAGCTCGCGCAGTACGACGCGCGCCAGCAGCTCACCAAGCATGCGCGACTGCTCGTACGTGCATTGACGACCGAGCGGGAGCATGATGTGGAGTCCGGTCTTGCCCGTCGTTTTCACGTAATTCGGAAGACCGACCGATTCGCAGACGCGGTGCAATACGATCGCCGTGCGAATCACGTCAGAGAACGGCGCCTCCTTTGGATCGAGGTCGATCACGCACCAGTCCGGCAGCTCGAGCGACCCATCTCGGCTGGCCCAGATGTGAATCGGGATCGAGCCCATGTTCGCGAGATAGAGCAGGGACTCCTCGTCATCGCACACGAAGTAGCGGATCTCACGCTGGGTTTCTTCGCTCCAGATCGGCACTGTGCGCATCCATTCCGGAGCGAACACGGGTGCGTCCTTCTGGTAGAACGACTTGCCATCGATTCCATCGGGGAATCGAGTCAGCACCACCGGTCGATTCGCGAGGTACGGGAGAAGCCACTTCGAAATCGCGCGGTAGTAGTCGATGAGATCGCCCTTCGTGTATTTCTCCGCCGGCCAGTAGATCTTTTTCAGGTTCGAGAAGGCGATCGTTTTCTGAACCGGGGCTTTGGCCGGAGGCGCGGGCGGATCGTGTGAAGTCTGCACCTCGGCGACTATCATATCGGGCGTAGGACTCTGAACGCCCGCCGCCTCGGCATCGGGAGAACTCTGAACGCCGGTGAAACTCCATCCCTGTCGCTCGCACTCGTGGGGAAGCTTGTCCGTCCTCAATCGAAGAAAAGTCGCGTGGCGAAGGAGTCCGTCGGGCGTGACTTCGCGGTAACGCACCTCGCAGACGTGCATTGCGTCCGTCCAGATCGTCGTACTGGTCTCGGGAATCTGCTCGCTCGTAAGCGGCTCGCTTCCCGGCCCATGTACCGGTCCCGCGCACAGTGGATCCTTGCGCACGATCGGGTCGAGCAACCCGTGAAGCTCTTTCAGGAGCGCATCATTGAATCCGGTTCCGACCCGCCCCGCATAGACGAGAGTTCCGTTCACCCAGTCTGCCAACTGCAACGCACCCAGGTGGGACCGACTGCCCTTCGGTTTGGTGAAGCCGACGATGACGAAGTCGCCTGTCTTCTCCGCTTTGATCTTGATCCAGTCTCTCGAGCGGCCTTTGCGATACGGGGAATCCGCTTTCTTCGCGACGATTCCTTCGAGTCCCAGTCCAGTCACCTGCTTGAGGAATGCTTCACCCTCCGTCTCGATGTGATCGAGATAGCGCACGATCCCAAGTGCGGGAACGACGTCTTTGAGCAGCTCCTTGCGCCGGACGAGCGGGACCGAGCGCAAGTCGAAATCCTCGAACGCAATGAGATCGAACGCGTAGAAGGTCGCCGGTAATTCCACGACCGCCCGACGGATTTCGATTGGCGAGGAAAGACGCCCGCGCTGCTGCAATCGCGAGAAGCTCGGGATACCCTTTGCATCGAGGCACACGACTTCGCCGTCGACGATGCATTCATCAAATGGCAGCGACTTGATCGCGCGCGCAACCTCGGGGAAAACGCCGGTGTAGTCGTTGCCGTTGCGGGTGAGAAGCAGCGCCTCGCCCCGGGATTTGCTCGCGATCAATCGATACCCGTCCAGCTTCAGCTCGAACAGCCAGTCGTCGCGCGTGAATGCCTTCTCCTCGCTCTCGCAGTGCATGGCTTCGACTTTCTTTGGATCGACGCGTACTCGTGCCGCTTTCTCTTCCCGCTCGAGCGCTTTCAGAATCCCGGCGCTAGGATTTTCCCCCGATTTTATTTCTTCGACGGTGAGCCCCGAGAGCACTGACTCGTCGGGAAAGCTGTCAGGCTCACCTGGCGAAGTCATCCAAGCGTCGCGCTCCTTGATAAGCAGCCAATCCTTTTCGGATTTCTTGATTTTCACGAGGGTCCACTTGCCGTGAAGCTTGTAGCCCTTGAGCTCGAACAGGAGCTTCCCTTTCTCCAATCCCTCGCGCCACGGCTCGAGCGGAACCCACTCGCCGCGGTCCCAAACGATCACTCCTCCGGCGCCGTAGTTCCCCGCCGGGATCACGCCCTCGAAGTCGCCGTACTCGAGTGGGTGGTCTTCGACTTTGACCGCGAGCCGCTTCTCGGCCTGGTCGTACGACGGTCCTTTAGGAACCGCCCAGGAGCGGAGGACGCCGTCCATCTCCAGCCGCAGGTCGAAGTGGAGATTCCGGGCGGCGTGCTTGTGTACGACGAATAGATTTCCGGGAACGGCCGAGACCGGTCCGAACGGCTCAGGCGTCCGATCGGGAGACCGCTTGGCGCGATAGCTTGCGAGGCTGTCGTCCGTTGCCGGGGAGTTACCTCTTGCGTCCATTCGTGTCCGGTATGAAAGTAGAGCAGGAACAGTTATCCACCTAAGAAATCTTTGTGACGTAACGGCGCTCGGCTAGTGCCCGCGCCTCCCCTTTCGCCCCCAAGGTCATGCCCGCTCGATCAATTGGCACCGCCACGATCTCGTTCGGTCTCGTCTCGGTCCCCGTCAACATCTACTCGTCGTCCGAATCCAAGGCGAGTATCTCGTTCAACATGCTGCATAAGAAATGCGGAACGCGTCTCAAGCAGCAATACACGTGTCCGAAGGACAACGAAATCGTGACGCGTGAGGAGACGGTAAAAGGATACGAGTTCGCCAAGGACCAGTACGTCATCCTCACTCCTGAGGAGCTGAAGGCGCTCGAGGAGAAGGCGACGAGCACGATCGATGTCGTCGAATTCGTTCCGCTCTCAGGGGTAGACCGCGAGTACCTGGAGAAAGTGTACTACCTCGGCCCCGACAAGGGCGGAGATCGCGCGTATCGCCTGCTCGCCGCCGCGTTGAAGGAGACGGGTAAGGCAGCGCTTGGTCAGTACGCCGCGCGAGGACAGCAGCATCTCGTGCTGCTCAGGCCGCTCAATGGCGTGCTGGTGATGGAGCAGCTGCACTATGCTGATGAAGTCCGTCCGACGACGGAAGTCACGATTCCCGCTGGGGAAGTGAAGGATGCCGAGCTGAAGCTGGCGAAGCAACTGATCGATCAGACGTCGAACGAGTCGTTCGAGCCGGCGAAGTACAGGGACACGGTGCGTGAGCGGACGCTGGAGACGATTCAGCGCAAGGTCGACGGGCAGGACATCACTGGGGAAATAACGCCGGCCGGCGACACCAAGATGCTCGACCTGATGGAAGCACTGAAGGCGAGCTTGTCAAAAGAGACCCCGAAGAAGGAAAAGGCCGAGTCCAAGCGCAAGGTGTCGTGAAGCTCCTCGCGGGGACGAGCGGGTACGCATTCAAGGAGTGGAAGGGCGCGTTCTATCCGAAGGAGCTGAAAGACGACGGCATGCTTGGCTTCTACGCCAGCAAGTTCCCGGCAGTCGAGATCAACAACACTTTCTACAGACTGCCGAAGGAGAACGTGCTGCGCGAATGGGCAGCGCAGGTGCCGGATACTTTCACGTTCGCGCTCAAAGCGAGCCAGCGCATCACGCACCACGCGCGGCTCAAGGAGCAGTCTGCGGAGCTCGTCGAGTTTCTACTGAAGAACACGGCAGTCCTGGGCGACCGATTGGGGCCGATTCTCTTTCAGCTGCCGCCCAACCTGAAAAAGGATGTCGACCGCTTCCGCGGATTTCTCGGGCTACTTCCGTATGATCGACGCTACGTGTTCGAGCTCCGGCACGAGAGCTGGTTCGACGAGGAAGTCTACGACGCGATGCGCGAGCGGGACATCGCGATGTGCATCATCGAGCAGGATGAGTTCAAGTGCCCGGTCGTGTCTACGGCATCGTGGGGCTACCTGCGCTTGCACCGCCTTGATTACGACGAGGCTGCGTTGGGCGAGTGGGCGAAGTGTGTGACGGGGCAGGCCTGGAAGGAAGCTTACGTGTTCTTTAAGCACGATGAATCTGAAAGCGGCGGCTCTGGACCGCCTGCCGTCTCGACGTTTGTAACTGCTTGCGGGTAGCTGGCTACCGAGACGGAATGATTCAACGCGGATGCTTCGGATCTGGGCTGATGCTTCGGATCGTTTCGATGTATAGGAGAGATTATGCGATGGAAACTTGGCTTGGGACCAAAGTGTAGTAGAAGTCCAACCCTCAGATTCGTCGCGCGCAAGTAATTGTACAACTGACGACTTGCTGCCGTGTGTAATTCGGTGCTCGCTTTCGCCTCGATCACGAGGCTGTCATCGACAACCAGATCGAGCCGTTGGATACCAAGATTGATTCCCTTGTACACGACGCGCACTACCACTTCGCGGGCAACACGATGTCCGCGGGCGCGGAGCTCTTCTTCCATGGCTCTCACGTACAAGTGCTCGAGAAATCCGTATCCGAGCGTGTTGTAAACCTCAAAGAACGCCCCAATAGCGGAATGCGTCAACCGCTCTTCAATCAGTTGTACACGCGCCATACCCTCACAATTCCCACCAGCACCACCGCCCGATCATCAAATCCCCGCGAGCGGAGCCATCTTTCGCTCATGGAGCAATCCGAAGCATCCGCTCCAATCCGAAGCATCCGTGTTCAAGCCTTTCCGTCTCGGTGGCCAGACGAGGCGGATTACAAATTGCGTTGAGATCCTTTAATGGCCATCAGCACGCCTCCAGCTCAAACTCTCCGCAGCGCTGCAGTAGCCGCGATGGTGAAAAACGGCTTTGAGCCCGAGTTTTCGCCGGAAGTGATGCGCGAGGTCAGATCACTCGACGACCCCTCCGACAATCCTCTCCCAGCGGACACACAAGATCTGCGGACCCTGCTGTGGTCCTCGATCGACAACCGCGAATCTAAAGATCTCGACCAGATCGA
Organism: Gemmatimonadales bacterium; assembly: GCA_038210945.1. Lineage (GTDB taxonomy): Bacteria > Gemmatimonadota > Gemmatimonadetes > Gemmatimonadales > Gemmatimonadaceae > UBA4720. The sequence goes on along the minus strand of JBBQWD010000044.1, from coordinate 4,806 downwards.
AGTCGCTGAGCGCTTACCCGACGGCTCGATCCGAATTCGTATCGGCGTCGCCGATGTCGAGACGCTCGTTCCGCTTGGCTCCCCGGCGGATGAGCACGCGGCGAAGAACACAACCTCAGTCTACACTGGCGTCGCGGTCTTCCCGATGCTTCCCGACCGGCTCTCGACAGATCTCACGTCGCTGAACGAAGGTGAGGACCGCCTCGCAGTGGTTGTCGAATTCGACGTGGCCACCGAGGGCGCGATCTCGAACACCTCCGTATATCGCGCCATGGTGCACAACAAGGCCAAACTCACCTACGAGGGCGTCGGACTCTGGCTCGAGGGCAAAGGACCCGCGCCGCCGGCGATCACCGCATCGAGCGAGATGGAGGAGCAGATTCGCATTCAGGACGAAGCCGCACAGCGGTTGCGTAAAGCGAGGAGCATCGCGGGCGCACTCGACTTCGAAAGCGTCGAGGCCAGGCCCATCGTCGTGAATGGCAAGGTTGTAGACCTTGCCATCATCAGTCGCAACCGCGCGCGCGACGTGATCGAAGATTTCATGGTGGCAGCGAACAGGTCCGTGGCAACATACCTGATCGAGCACGGATCGCCGTCGCTGCGCCGAGTCGTACGCGAGCCCAAGCGATGGGATCGCATCGTGGCGCTGGCGGCTGAAGTAGGTGTAGTGCTGCCTGAGAAACCAGACAATGTTGCCCTGAGCGAGTTCCTGGCGCGCCGCCGCGCGGCCGATCCCGACCACTTCCCTGATTTGTCGCTATCTGTCGTCAAACTCCTCGGCCCCGGCATCTACGTTCTCGAACGTCGCCTCGGCAATCGCCGAGAAACGGGACACTTCGGTCTCGCCGTCGCGGACTACGTCCATTCAACCGCCCCCAACCGCCGCTTCGCGGACCTCGTGACGCAACGGATGCTGCGCGCGGTCACGTCGGGCGGCACACCTCCGTATTCCGACGCACAGCTAATCGAGATCGCCAGCCGATGCACCGAGCGCGGTGAAGCGGCGCGGAAGGTCGAGCGCACAATGCGAAAAGTCGCGGGAGCATCGATGCTCGCTGAGCGCGTGGGCGAGAGCTTCGCGGCGGTTGTCACAGCGGCGTCGCCCAAGGGTACCTACGCGCGCGTGCTGAGTCCGCCCGTTGAAGGTCGTATCGTGCGCGGCGGCCGCGGCCTCGATGTTGGCGACACCGTTCGACTGAAGCTCGTCGTCGCCGATCCCGTACGCGGTTACATCGACTTCGAGCACGGGAGCGACGGCGAGACGCGAAAACTGGAGCGCAGTCGTCGCAAGAAACTTGCTGCAGACCGCCTGCGCCCGCGCATCGGTGAGACATTCGACGCGCAGGTCACCGGCGTTTCGGAGAGTGGCACGTATGCTCGTTTGGTCGACGGGTCCGCGGAGGGCCGAGTCGTGCGAGGTTACAAGCCGCTCACGGTCGGGATGAAAGTTCCGCTGAAGCTCATCAACACGGACAGCGTCCACGGCTTCATCGACTTCGAGTACCCGCAGGGTGTCGAGCCGGCGAAGGAAGATCGACTGACACGCAAGCGCGCGGCGGCTGTCACATTGCAGAATCGAGTCGGCGATACGTTCCGCGCCGTAGTGTCGGGGACATCAAAGAAGGCGACCTGGGTGAAGATCGAACCAGATGGAATCGAAGGACGTTTGGTGCGGGGACGACGCGGCTTGAGCGTAGGTAGCGAGGCCAACGTGGTGTTGTTGGCGACCGACCCGGTGCGCGGGTTCATCGACTTCGCGCGGGAGGATACGATCCTACCGGCCGTCTAACCCAACTCGCATCGTGCGGTCTGGTTCGGCTGTATTGAGTTAGCGCTAAGCCGGCCATTTGTCAGCGCGTCGCCAGCTGTTCCTCCGGAAAAGTCTCGACGACGCGCCGTTCCAGCGCTGCTACCTGCTGCTCTGCGTCCCGCAGCGCCTCGAGTCCGCTCTCGAGTTTCGCTCTCTCGGTCTCGAGAAATCTGTCGTAGGGAGCCACAACCTCGAGAAGCTGAAGCTCGTAGCCTGTAAGCTGCTCCTCGAACTTCGTGCGAAGGAGCGAGGCGAGATCCTCGTTCAGCTTCGTTATCTTCTGTTCGAATTCCTTTGCGAGAAGGCGGCGCCGAGCGGGAATGATCAACCAGCCGGCGATCGCGAACAGTGTCGCGGTAAGCACACCCGTAACGTCGAGTGCCGCAGTGGTGAAAGCCGCGATGATTATGCCACCGAGCCCGATCGCGAGAATGTTCACCCCAAACGCACTCATGACAGCCTCCTTCACGGATGTCACGATCTCGCGTGCTTCCCGTTCGGTGTCGAATTCGTCGAGTCGCCTCTCCACCGGTTCACGCAGACGGGTGAACAACTCCTCGCGATTGTACTGAAACTCGGTGTCTCCGTGAGGTGCCAGCGCGCCCGACTTACGAAGGCGAGCGGTGTGCGCATCCAGCTCCGCGAATACGGTGCGCCACAACTTCAGATTGCGCTGAACGGTCCAATCGACCATACGGTGCACCACCCCCTCTATCGCCAATGGTGCGTCCTGGACGACCTCCGTTCGAAACCGGTTTTCGACCGCGTCTTTGTTGCGAAGGAAAAATGCGTTCCCGATCCTGATGGTGCGCTCGAACCATGATCTGCCGCGGCGCTCCAGCTCGTAGAGCACGTTGCGCATTTCGATCAGATAGCGCTCGGAATCCGTTCGCATCTCCTTCGAGTACGCCCCCAGCTGCTCGCGAATAGACGACAGAACTCGCGCGTCCTCGTGAACCACCGTTAGCCGCGCGTCCAGCGCTGCCACGTTACCGCTCAGCACGTGGCGCAACACCCCCAGCGGCGTAAGAAGTTTGAGCCGCACTCGCTCCGTCTCGCGGAGAGTCTCCAGGACATAGCGCTCGAGCGCAGCGTACTCGTTGCGCGGGTCTGGCGCAGTGGAATCACTCGTTGGCCCAGGCGGAGTCCGGGCGGCCCCTGCCGCCAGTTTCCCGCGGAGCGCCTGTAGCGCGCTGATGAAATAGATCGAGGGAGCCGAGCCGCCGAGGCGTCCCGTCACCTCAAGCGTCAGGTAATCACGCACTCGATCGAGCTGCTCCTCGGAGTTGCGCCTATCGATGCCATTGACCACGAACACGACTTTCTTCCCCCACTGGCGGATGTGGGTGAGGAAGTCGAGCTCGCTGGCGGTGAGCGGCTGAAGAAGGCTTGTCACGAACAAGACCAGATCGGCGCGCGGCACAAATTCTCGTGTGATCTCCTCTTCCATTCGCTCGATGGAGTTCGTGCCCGGAGTATCCACGATGTCGAGGTCGTGCAGCACCTCGAGCGGATAGTGGTAAAGCTGCAGATGCTCACCGATCGCCTCTGGTGGTCCCGCCTCGCCGTAACGGAGGATCGAAATCGCACGCGTCGTCGGTAGATCCCCCATGGCGAAGACCTCGTCGCCCAGGAGAGCGTTGATGAAAGTGCTTTTTCCGCTGTTATATTCTCCTACGACGACCAGCAGGAAGAGCTCGTCCATTTCGTTGACGAGCGAAGCCAGTCGATCCAGATCCGCCCGCGCTCCGTCGGATTGCGCGAGTACATCGCGCACGCGCAGCACGAGCCGACGTTCGAGCGCGACCAGCTCCCCCTGCTGTCGGGTAAGAACCTGTTCCAAGGGCGAAACCTGGGTTGGATGATGAGAGTCGTCGGCCTCACACGCTCAACTTCCGCGCCAGATCAATGGTGCCTCAGGCTCGGTGGCCCTTTGGCGCCAGCATCAATCCTCGCGCGCCCTTGCAAGTATGCCGGCCGCTCGGCAGTCTAAGTGGGCCTACTATAGATGTAAGAGAGCAACCAACGCCGGACCACAAGGAGACTGACATGGCGGAGAGCGTCTACAAAGTGATCGAGCTGGTGGGGACCAGCACGGAATCCTGGGAGAAAGCAGCTTTGGCAGCGGTCAAGCGAGCGTCAAAATCGCTGCGCGACCTGCGGATAGCCGAAGTCGTACAGCTCGACATGCATCTAAAGGACGGCAAGGTCGAGGCATACCGGGCGAAGATCAAGGTTTCCTTCAAGTTCGAAGGCTGACACTCGGCAGCCCCGCACCGGCGCGCCTGCTGGCGCACCGGCATATATTTTTTTGTCTTCCTCCACGAGCTGAGGTATCCAATGCGACGCATCTACGCTTCCGTATTACCAATTGCCGCCGTCATTTCGCTCGCTTGCACCAGCAATCCTCAAACCGAGTCTTCAGCGGCTAGTAGCACTACTACTACGACGTCTTCGAGCACCAGCAACATGCCGATGGAAGGCGCTCGCGCGGTAGCTGGCGGGGGAATCTCCGCTGCGGGCTGGACGGGCCGAATCGATCCCGGCGAAGCGAAGCGCGGACAGGTCCTGTCCAACGCGAAGCTCGCGAGCGAAGGCAGTGGATTGCACGTCACCACCGGACCAGCAGTGGCGTACTGGAACCCGTCGAACACGGCAACCGGTAACTACACGGTGAAGGCGACGTTCACGGAGCCGCAATACATGAACGTGAACGATCACCCGCACCCGTACGGAATCTTCATCGGCGGGAACGGCATGGGCACCGATCAGCAGAGTTATCTGTATTGCGCTACGTACGGGTCGGGCGATTTCATCGTGCGCGGGTTTAGTCCCGAGCCGTTTCAGCTGAACGGTCGTCGCGGCGAAGCGAACGCGGCCGTGCACAAGGCCGCCGGTACGGGCACGCCGGTGACGCAAGACATCGCCTTGTCGGTGGCCGGCGACAAGGTGAGCTGCTCGATCAACGGAACCGTCGTCGCCAGTTATAACAA
>JBBQWD010000043.1:0-10233 GCA_038210945.1 Gemmatimonadales bacterium | reverse complement strand
GCTGTGCATGTTTTCGCGTATGTTGGCCGCGGACTCCTCGAACGTGACGAACACTCCGGGCTCACCACGCTCGATGCCGGCGGCCAGGAATTGCACGGCGAATACAGTCTTGCCGCTCCCGGCGGTCCCCGAGATCAGGGTTGTCCGGTTCTTGGGCAGACCGCCTTTCGCGATGATGTCGAGGCTGGAGATTCCGGTCTCGAGCTTTGTGACCGCCGGATTTTTCGCCGCTTTCGTCATGACCCCTCGGGTTGCGCTGCTGGTCGCGCTGTTGAAGATGAAGTAGACGGCACCGGGCGGACTTCGAGCCCCAGCAGCACTTTCGCCTTGTCGGACAGGTCGCCGATTACGCGTCTGAGCGGTGGGGGGAGCTGCTTGATCAGCGTCGGGGTCGCCAGAATCTTCTCGTCCTCGGCCCGCTGGGGGTTCTCGAGGACGTCGACTATCTCCAGCTCGTATCGCCCATCGAGCTCACCCGCGCAGATCCGATTGAGATTGTCGATCGCAATCTGCGTTCGGGGACTCGTGCCGGTGACATAGAGCGTCAGTATGTAGTTGGACAGGAACTCCTCCGCGTCGTCGAAGGCCTACAGGGAATACCATACCGGCGAGCTCTACCAAAGAGGCCCGCAGGTTGCATTAATACAAGGAAAAGGTGTGCCGCCGCCGGGCTTTACCAAGCTGAACTATAACCGGTTAGCCACTCCAAGAACGGGTCAAGGAGAGGATGATCACCGAGACAGAGCCAAAAACGAGCCAAGCATCGAGCCTCCGGGCCATCATCGAGCGCCTGCCCGACGGAATCGTCATCGTGGACAATCACGGGGCGATTCGCTTTGCCAACCCGGCGGCCGAGCGGCTGTTCGCTCGAAGCGCGAAGGATCTGGTCGGTACGTCCTTCGGCTTTCCCGTGGTCGTGGGTGAGACCACTGAGATCGACATTGTCCAGCGCGGTGGTGGAAATGTTGTCTACGCGGAATTGCGGGTCGTCGACGCCGAATGGGAAGACGAGCAGGTTCAGATCGTCTCGCTCCGCGACATCACCGACCGGAAACAGGCCCAGGAGCGTTCGCAGCAGCTAGCTGTCGAACGCGAGGCTCGTCTGGCGGCGGAAGCGGCCAGCAGAGCGAAGTCGGAGTTCCTCGCGATCATGTCCCACGAGCTTCGCACACCACTCAACGCGGTGCTCGGTTATTCAGAGCTGCTCGAGCTCGGAATCTCTGGCCCTTTGACTCCGCAGATGCGCGAGCAGATCGGCCGCATTCGTGTGAGCGCGGTTCATCTGCTCGGCCTCGTCAACGACATTCTCGATCTGGCGAAGGTGGAAGCGGGTCGACTTCAGGTAGGCTCCGGGCCTTGCTCGGCGACGGGAACAATCGCCGCCGCGATCGCGCTGATCCAGCCGCAGGCGGCAGCGGGAGGGCTCGATCTCACGGTTACGCCGGCCCCGGACCCGCCGCCCGTGTACCGCGGTGACGACGAGCGAGTCCGGCAGATCCTGGTCAATCTTCTTTCGAATGCCGTCAAATTCACAGCGCACGGCGGAAAGATCACGGTGGGGCTCGCTTCGTCGGGAACGCCCGATCCCAATACGCGTCTCCAGCCGAGCCGATCGTATGTGAGCTTTCGCGTCACGGATAGCGGCGAGGGCATTCCGAAAGAGAAGCTGCAGGCGATTTTCGATCCGTTCGTGCAGGCGGAGAGTGGGCACGCCCGCTCGCGCGAAGGCAGCGGGCTCGGGCTCACGATCAGCCGGCGTCTGGCGCGACTGATGGGCGGGGATCTGACAGTCAAGAGCGAGGTGGGCAAAGGCTCGACGTTCACGCTCTGGCTGCCAGCCGAGACCTCGGCGAAGCAAGTCGAGCACGCGCCGACCATTGCGGGCCAAGCCGTGACTGTTCAACGCTCGGTTGAAGGTTTCAGCGGTGTTGGGCGGGCGCTGCTCACCGCCCTCGAGGGCACCATAGAAAAGATCGTTGAGCGTATCCGTTGCGACTCCAATCTCGACGTCGCGGCTGGGCTCAAGTACTCCCAGATCTCCGACCACTTCGCGGCGATGCTCTCCGACGTGGGCGGCGCGCTGATGGTGATGGAGGAGGCAGGGGGATCAGCGTCGCCGATGCTTGCGGACGCGGTGGAGATCCAGCGGCTGATCTCCGAGCGTCACGGAACGCAGCGACAGCGACTCGGCTGGACCGAGTCAGCGGTGCGCCGCGAGTTCATGATCGTGCGCGAGGAGCTCGAGAAAGTAGTGCGCAACGCGTCCGAGTTCGGCGATCCCCTCCCGGTTGAAGATGGACTCGCCGTCATCGGAGGGTTTCTCGATCAGGCGGAGTACATCGCCGTGCGCGCGCTCAATGCGGGGCGGGGATCCTAACGAGTTTTTTGCCTAGTGGATCTCGTCGGCTTCCTCACCTCTGGGATTTCCTCGCACACAACGTGGGTCGGAGCTCCTCGATCGTCGCCTCGTTTTGATACGCGGGATTGGGCGGAGTCACGGCGACGTTCCGCGCGGCCTGCTCGAGCAGCACACAATCGAGAACCGGATTCTGTAAGAGCGCGCTGATCACCGTCGCTTCCTTGCTCGTCTTCGAGATCTTGTCGAGAATGTCGCGCGGCGTCGCCGGATTCTGCGCGAACGAATAGTCGAGCCCGCTTATCGTACGCGGCTGGGTGTAAAGCTCACGAATGATCTCAGGTGGCGTGCGCGGATTCTCAGCGAGTGCCTGGAAAAAGTAGTCGGGGTACGAGGAAGTCTTGTAAACCCGCGCCAACGTCGCGCCGCTCGTGCTTCCATTGCGAACCGTCTGAAGCGCAATGCCGAGGTCATTCGAGTTGGCCAGAGTATCAAGGATCGCGGGCGAGATTGAATCATTTTCCAGCGCCGCGATAAGGAATGCCCGATCGTTCATGCGAGTGCGAACACTGCTATCGAGGTAAGCGCGCTGGCGATTCTCGTTCTTTGCGAGGCCGGCGGCAATCAACGCGCGGTCGCGCTCGATCTCGGCTGAATGAGCCGCCTGCTGCACGTCTCGCACCTGGTTCTTTCCGATCGTCTTCCGCCCTTCGCGAAGGTTGAAGGCGATCAGCAGCACTGCGCCGCCGAGACTGAGCAGCGCGCCTACGCTGCGACCACCGTGGGTTGATGCACGCCAGCGGCCGAACGCTAGGCCCAAGAAGCCGCCTAGCGCCAGCATCAACGGCAGGCCGAGGATGCCGATCCCCGCTGTCGACGACCTCGACTGTGTGATTGACCAGTACGCTGTCCCTGCGGCGAGCGCGGCAAAGAGCAAGCTGACGCCAATGCCTTTCCGATCCTTCTGCACGAGCAGATTGATCAGGACGATGAGGTAGGCGATCGGAGCGCCGATCAGCCCCACAAAGAACATCATCCCGGCTCTCGATCGAAGCGATTGTGGAGTGACACCGGCGCCGGTTTTCCGCGCACCCGCATGTTGAGCAGCTCGACGCCGAATGAGAACGCCATGGCGAAGTAGATGTATCCCTTGCCCACGTGCTGCCCCATCCCGTCAGCGACCAGCACCACTCCGATGAGCAGGAGAAAGCTGAGTGCCAACATCTTCATGCTGGGATGCCGGTTGACGAACGCGGCGATGCTGGCGGAAAACGCGAGCATGACGCCCACTGCAACGACCATCGCGATCACCATCACCGCAATGTGCTGCGCCATTCCAACCGCCGTGATCACCGAGTCGAGCGAGAACACGATATCGAGCGCGAGAATCTGCACGAGGATGATCGTGAACGCCGACTTGCCTGATGGCGCCTCGTGCTGTTTGTGAACCACCTCGAGATTCTCGTGGATTTCGCGCGTCGCCTTCACGATGAGGAACAGACCGCCGCCCAGCAGAATGAGATCACGCCCAGTAAAGCCCTTCCCGACAAGAGTGATCAGCGGAGCGGTGAGGCCCATGACCCACGTGATCGCGAACAACAGCGCAAGCCGAAGAATCAGCGCCAGCGAAAGTCCGAGTCGTCGCGCTAGCGGCTGCTGACCGTGCGGAAGCTTATCGGTCAGGATCGAGATGAAGATCACGTTGTCGATGCCGAGCACGATTTCCATCGCGGTCAGTGTAATCAGGCTGAGCCAGACAGCGGGCTCGGTGAGCAGCTCCATCATCAATCCTCTCGTCGCGAGGTCAAGCCGTCACCGGCTCGGCTGAATAAGTCGTTGGATCCTGGTGATAAAACCGTTGCAGCTGGTCGAACAGCGCTGGGTGCAATCTGCGGAGCGCGCGCGGCCGCTCGAAGAAGACTTCAGTGATCACGGCGAAGAATTCCGCGGGATCAGTAGCGCCGTAGCCATCGAGGAGAGTTGGCACGCCGGAGTCAGTCGCGTCGCGCAGCGCCTCGAACTCGGCGCTCATCACGCGCGCCCAGGCGAGATAATCGCCGCGCGTCTCGAGCGCGGGCGTTCCATCGCTGCGCTGATTCTCGAAATCGAGTTGGTGCGCGAATTCATGGAGCACGAGATTCTCGCCGTCCGTTGGTGCGGCCGCGCCGTGGCGTACAGAGTCCCACGCGAGGACTAATGCGCGGAGTCTCTGTCCCGTGTGTCCGAGCCGGTCCTCGCTGCCTTCTTCCCAAATGCCATGGCCGATGTGGCGATCCTCGGTCGCGGTATAGCCGGACGGGTACACGATTATCGAGACGAGCTCCGGGTAGTAGTCAGTCTCGCGGTGCATCAGCAGCAGGGAAGCCTGCGCCGCGATCGTGACACGGATCTCGTCGGTCAGCTCGAGCCCTCCGGCTCCCTCGAAATACTTTTCCGCCAGGAATACCTGGGTGTGACCGAGCAGCTCCGCCTGATCATCGGGCGAGAGTCGCGTGAACACCGGAAGATTGCGCTCTAGGATCGCCCGCCATTCCGCAGGCGCGGGCTGGCCCCGCAGGCGCGTACGCTTGCGGGACTTGAAGAGATCGAAGACCATGCCGCCAGGCCGTTATGGTTTGATTCCCAGCGCTGAGTAGACCTCCGCGCTCCGAAAAACCGCTCCGTTCCTCACCACGAGCTCGACATTCCGGATATCACTGATGTTAGTCGCTGGATCTCCACGAACGAGAAACACTTCCGCAAACTTGCCGGGAGTGATCGAGCCGCGGACGTCGTCGTGTTTCATCACGTGGGCCGAACCGAGTGTGGCGAAGCGCAATACCTCCGCCGGCGGAATGCCAGCGCGGACCCAGAGCTCGAGCTCGCGATGCAAGCCGAAGCCGGCCATGTCATCGGTGCCGGGGACAATTGGGATTCCGTTGCGATACAGCTCGCCTACCATCTTGATCATCGCCGCGTAGGAATCGCGGTATCGCTGGTCCATTCCCGGTGGGACGGGAAGCCCGCCGCCGAACATGTAGCGGCGGACCTGAACCGGAAATCGATCCGCCACCGCCGCCAGGTTCGGCGATAGCTGACCAGGCCTGCCGGTGAACATGTTTTCGAAAGTCCCGACCGTCGGATCGATGTCCGTCCCGCGAGCCTTGAGGAGCTGGAGAAATGCTTTTACCCGGGGCGAATTGAAGTCGAGCGCGGCCGCGTCGCTTCCGACCGCGGTGAACCGCGACATCTGACGTGTGTCCTTCACCGAGTCGATGAAGTTCAGCATCAGGAAATTGACGTGCTGCACTTCGTCGAACCCGAGTCTCACCACCTGTTCGGCGGTCATGAAAGCGGGAACGTGTCCGCTAACGCGCAATCCGCGTTTGTGGGCTTCCTCGATGATGATCGGAACTAGCTCAGGCTTCATCGAGCTATAAATCTTGATCTGCTCGAACCCCATGTCGGCGTAGCGCTTGACGGCGGCACGCACCTCCGCCTCGGTGCCCGCGAGCACACCGGTTGGTACCTGATACTGTCCCGGAGAATCGATCAGACCGGCAAGAGTCAGGTGAGGGCCAATCAGAGATCCTTCGTCGAACTTTTTCCTCAGCGACAGAACCGTCGTGGTGTCATTGCCCATGTCGCGTGCGCTCGTCACGCCCGCCGCGATATGAAGCATTCCATCCTCTCCCGGGCCGACGTGCACGTGCATGTCCCAGAGTCCGGGGAGGAGGGCTTTTCCTGCTGCGTCGATAACCTGCGCGCCGGCGGGGGTGCGTATCGTCTGATCGGGACCAACCGCCTGGATTTTGTCTCCGGAAATCACGACCGTTGTATGCGGCATCATGCGGGCGTGCTCGGAGTCGAAGACGTTCGCGTTCCGGAAAACGAGAGCGCCGCTTGGGCGGTGTGCGAGAGTGCGCGCGAGCGTCTGAAAGCGCACCGCTGCCGCCGTATCCTGCGCGGTCAGCATGGAGGGCACTGCCGCCTCCCATCCCTCGCGAATCTGGCTGCTCCATGAGGAGACGTACCCGAAATAGTGGGAGTCCTCGTCGAGCCAAACGTAATACGGAGTAAAGCTGAGTCCGGAGATCGCATAGAGCGAAGCCGTCTTCTTTGACGCGGGCGTCCCGATATCGAGGTCGCGGACCTTCTCGATCGTTGCCTCGCCGCTCGGGAATACCGGCACCGGCTTGCCGCCCGCCTTCAGCAACGCCAGAACGAAGGGGTCGGTCTCCGCCGATGTCCCATCGATGCTGGAGTAGAACTGGAGCGGGCCCCGCTTCGACGATTCGCCTTCGACCTGGTTCTTCCACGACGCGGTTCCGTTCGCGTAGCTGAATCGCTCGTCGACGGAATCCTTCAGGTAGTTGTGCCCGTTGATCACAGCGCGCGTGATGTATCCGGATGCGTCCGCGATCATCCGCTCTCGAATGTGGGGGCCTCGTCCACGGTCGTTGAACTCGAAGTCGGAGATGCTCTCAGCGCCTTCCCTCCAAACCTTGAGATGGCCGGCGGGCCGACCTGAAAAAAGGACGACGAAGCGCGTCGTGTCGCTGGCGCTCGCCTTCTGCTGCGCACCGGCGGCGCACGGAAGCGCAATCGCCATTAGGCTGGTGAGAACAACTCTGCTTATCACGGGCGCGCCTCGCCTTCCGCGGACTTCTGAGCCGGCTTCGCTGTCTGATCTGCCTGATCGACTCTGATCCGCGGCTCATGAAGAACCGGAATGCTGACCGAGGCTGCGATGAAGCACATGTCATGCGCCGTCTCGTGCAGCTCGAACGCGCGCTTCTCGTCGCTGCCTGGGGCGAGCGTAACCGTCGGCCGAAGCGTCACGCTCTCGAACTTTCCGCCCCCGTCGGGACGCAGGATCATCGTTCCGCTCGCGTCGTCCTCGTAAGCGATGACGTTGATCTTGCTGCGCGCGCAAAGCGCGAGATAGCTGAGCAGGTGGCAGGAGGAGAGCGAAGCGACGAAGAGATCTTCGGGGTTGTAGACGTTGGCGTCGCCCTTGAAGATCGGGTCAGCGCTGCCGGGAAGATCGGGCTTGCCGTCGAACTGGACGCGGTATTTGCGGCCGTATCCCGCGTAGGTGGAGGTGCCGGCGCCGAGGTTGCCGTCCCAGACGAGACGGGCCTTGTAGTCGTGCGCGTTCTTCCTGCCTGTGGATTCAGACATGATGAGCCTCGCTTTTCGGGTTGTGGTCGTTCATGGATGTACGCTCTGCGACACTACCTTGGCGATACCCTTCGGAAGCCAGACCTTGACCGCTCCGTCCCTGATCTGAAGTCTATCGAGTCGCATCAGTCCTGGCGGAATATCGGCCTCGCGCGGGACGACGAGAATTGTCTGCCCAAGTCCGCGCTCCTCCAGCATCAGCAGAATTCGCGCTGCGCGCCGGATGTCGAGCTCAGCGAACGGGTCGTCGAGCAGCAGCAACGGCTCGGCGCCGGCGTGATCACGCAAAGTCGCGGCTTCGAGAAGCTTGAGCGCGATCGCGGCCGACCGCTGCTGGCCGGCCGAGCCGAAGAGGCGGAGATCGCGGCCATCGAGCGTCATCTCGAGATCATCGCGGTGAGGGCCAACGTGGGTGAGCCCTCTCCGTAGATCGAGCGGACGTTTTTCCTCGAAGGCGGCGAGTAGGACATCGTAGCGCGCTTCCGACTCGGCGAACGGGCTTACGTAGCGGATTTGCGCTCTACCCATCTCCCCAATTCGTTCCGCCAGGTCCGAAAACTCGGCTGCTGAATCGCGCACCCACTTCGCGCGCGCTTCGATGAGCACCGATCCGTGCTCGGCCAGCGCCGGCTCCCAGACGGCGATCTGCTGCTCGTTGGCGGCAGAGCCGCGGCGCGTGGCGTTCCGCAACGCGGCGTTGCGCCGAGCGAGGTTGGCGCGGTAGTGCTGAAGCGCCTGTAAATATTTCTTGTTCGTCAGCGCGAGCACCAGGTCGAGATAGCGCCGTCTCTCCGATGGCGCACCCATCACGAGCTCGAGATCGCGCGGCGAGAACATTACGGACGGAAGCGCGCCGAGCGCCTCACTGAGGCGGCGGACTTCGGTGCCATCAATCGAGACCTTCTTTCGCTTGGCGCCGCGGTCGAAGCCGACAGAGATCTCGCGCTCCTGAGGTGTGTGCGCGTGCGCGGAGATGTGGAAGCCCGTCGCGTCGAAGCGAGTCAGGTCCTGATCACGGGCATCCCTGATCGACCGCAGTATCTGGAGGTAGTAGATCGCCTCGAGGAGATTCGTCTTGCCATGGCCGTTGTCACCAACGATGACTGCACCGTCGGGTGGGAGATCCAGATCGACGCGCTCGAGATTCCGGAAACTGCGAATCGCGATCTTGTTGAGCCGAATGCGGTCTTCGCTCACCTCTCCGTCACTTTCCCTTGAACGACGGCGCGCGCTTCTCCATGAATGCGCGGGTGCCTTCGCCCATGTCGTCCGTCGCGGCGAGCAATCCAAAGTGATTCGCCTCGAGGATGAGACCTTCCTCGAGCGACATCTCGAGTCCGCGATCGATCGCCTCGATGCAGAGCGCGACTGCCAGCGGACCGTTGGCGAGGATCGTCTTCAGCATCTCTCTCGCGGCGTTCATCAGCTCCGCGGCCGGCACGATCTTATTCACGAGGCCGATCCGATATGCTTCCGCAGCGTCGATCATCTCGCCGGTGATGAGCAGCTGAATCGCGCGCCCCTTTCCAACGAGTCGCGGAAGACGCTGGCTCCCGCCGTATCCGGGGAGAAGGCCGAGCTTGCTCTCCGGTTGGCCGAACTTCGCCGCATCGGACGCGATGCGGATGTGACAAGCCATCGCCAACTCGCACCCGCCGCCCAAGGCAAAGCCGTTGACCACGGCGATCACGGGTTTGGGACACGTCTCGATTCTCCTGAACACATCCTGACCCGCGCGTGCGCGTGCTTTGGCGAGGACGGGAGTCTGGCTCGATAATTCCGAGATGTCGGCGCCGGCAACGAATGCTCGTCCGGCGCCGGTGAGCAACACGCCGCCGATCGAATCGTCGACGCGGATCTGATCGATCGCGTGACCCAGCTCGGCCACGGTCGCGTCGTTCAGCGCGTTGAGCTTGTCGGGCCGATTTACCGTCAGAGTGGCGACGCGGTCCGCAACCTCCAGCGTCAGGAATTTGAAGGGCATGGAGATGTGTTTGTTGGTAAATTGTCGGCGGCCGGCGCGCGGCGCCGCGATCCCAAATCTACCAGAAAGATTCGCTCATGGGCGACAGATAAATGGCGCGAAAGTGGATCGTTCGTGAAGGCTCGAAGACGAGGGGATTCCGCTACAAAGGGCCGTCCGGCCGCGCTGTCGCGGAGCGGGCGCAGCTCGAGCGCATAGACGCGCTTCGAATCCCGCCCGCGTGGCGTGACGTGCACATCTCGACCGACCCCAAGGCCGCGATCCAGGTGTGGGGATTCGATGACCGGGGACGGAAGCAGTACAAGTATCACCGGCGCGCGGTCGAGAAGGGTGAGCTGCGCAAGTATTACAGAGTCAGGCAGATGGCCCGAGACCTGCCGAGTCTGCGCGCGCGAATTCAACGCGACTTTCGCCGCAAGGGACTAACGAAGGAGAAAGTGTGCGCCGGAATCGTACACCTCATATCGAAAGGCTTCTTTCGCGTCGGGAGCGAGCGATACCAGAAGGAGAACAACACATTCGGCATTACGACGATGCGGAAGTCTCATGTGCTGGTGTTAGACGACGAGACGGTAGAATTCGAGTATCGCGGCAAGAGATCGATCACGCAGCGGAACGTCGTCAACGGTAAGGACCTGGTGCGATTTGTCACGCAGCTGCTCGGGACGCCGGGGCCGCGGCTCTTCCGTTATCTGGAGGAAGGGAAGTGGCAGGACGTGGATTCGGGGGA
>JBBQWD010000042.1:0-10295 GCA_038210945.1 Gemmatimonadales bacterium | reverse complement strand
CCTACTTCGTGCGCATCTCCATTCCGGACGGACTCACCAAATCCGCGTTCATCTCGCGTCTATCGGCCATCCTGTCATGGGCGACGACGTGTATGGCGGGGGCGGAGGACGTCGTGTGGCCGGACTTCCTCCCAAGCGGCATTTCCTCCACGCGACCTGGCTCGCGTTCAACCACCCGATGACAGGGAAGCCGCTCGACTTCCGCTCCCCTCTGCCCGAAGACCTGCGAAACTCTCTCGCCGTGATTACGGGAGAACACGCTCTGCCCGCTAGCGCGGACCCTCTGGTGGCGTTCCGATTCTATGAGTGAAACGGTGATGCTGCCCCCGGAGCAAGCAGCTGAGGAAGAGCCGCGCGTTCCAACGCGACGCCTTCTCGTGTTCGAGGTCGGCGGAGGCGCGTTCGGCTGCGAAATGGAATCGTTCCGTGAGATCGTTCCGACCCAGGCGATGACGAGGCTACCGGGAGCGTCGAGCGCGGTGTGCGGGCTCATCAACCTGCGGGGAACCATTGTCACGGTGATCGACGGAGGTATCGCGCTAGGAAAGCCTGGTTACGCGCGCGCGGGCGGGTTGATCTTGCTGCTGGACCATTTCGAGCGGTGGATTGGAATTGGGGTGGACGACGTACGCGACATTCAGGACGTGCCAATAGATCAGTTCTCGTCGGCGGATGCCGCGGAAACTTCCCAGCCCGGGATCACTGGCGCGGTGGAGATCGAGGGGCGACGCGTTCTGGTACTCGACATCAAAGCGGTAGTCGAGCAAGTCATCGGACAAAGGGAGGCAAGGTGAGCAGCAGCACAGTTCTGGTTTGCGACGACGCCGTGTTCATGCGGACGATGGTTAGCGACATCTTGTCCCAGGCAGGGTTCACCGTCGTCGGGGAAGCAGAGAACGGCAAGCAAGCTGTCGAGAAGTATCAGCAGCTGAAGCCCGACCTCGTCACGATGGACATCATCATGCCTGAGATGGGCGGGATCGAAGCGGTCAAGAAGATCACTCAGCTTGATCCCGCGGCGCGCATCCTCATGTGCAGCGCGATGGGGCAGCAGGCTCTCGTGCAGGAAGCCCTGCAGGCGGGCGCGCGCGACTTCGTCGTCAAACCGTTCCAGCCGAGCCGGGTGCTCGAAGCCGTACAGCGGGTGCTCGCCTAAGTGGACACCGGCCGGTACGCCAAGCTCTTTCTCACCGAGAGTCGCGAATACCTCTCGGAGATGAACACCGCGCTCCTCGAGCTGGAGCGCGGCAGGAGCGACGCTGCCGTAGCGCGGCTGTTTCGCGCGGTACACACGATGAAGGGGATGGGCGCGGCGATGGGTTACACCGCTGTCGGCGAGCTCTCCCACGAGCTGGAGACCCTGCTCGACAAGGTCAGAAGTGGCAGCATTGTCACACCGGTGATCATGGATACGCTCTTCGCCGGCGTAGACGCGCTGGAGCAGGCAGTCGATCTGGCGACGGGGCCAACACCCCAGCCGCTCGACGTTAGAGACATCATCACCCGCATTCGTGAGGCCGGCGATCAGCTGTCGCGGTCGTTCACCGCGGAATTCGCGATACCGAAGAGCGAGAAGGCCGAGCCCTCGCGACACGTGCAGAAGGCGCCGCGCCACATCCGCATCGACTCACGGCGTCTCGACACGCTGATGAACGTCGTGGGAGAGCTGGTCATCGCGCGCGACCACATCGCCCAGATTGCCGAACGCCTCGGCGACGAAGCCCTCGTCGAAGCGACGCGTCATGCTTCGCAAATCGTGTCCAACCTGCAGAACGAGATCATGACCAGCCGCATGGTGCCGGTGTGGCAGGTCTTTGAACGGTTTCCTCGCGTGGTTCGCGACACCGCGCGCTCGCTCGGGAAAGACGTCGAGTTCAAGATCGAAGGAAAAGAGATCGAGCTCGATCGCTCGATGCTCGACGAGATGGGTGAGCCGGTTTTGCATCTGCTGAGAAACTCGCTGGATCACGGCATCGAGCTGCCTGCCGACCGCGTGACGGCGGGGAAGCCCAGAGTTGCGACGCTCATTCTGACAGCCGAGCGCGATCGTGCAACGGTGTTGATCCGCGTCACCGACGACGGTCGCGGTATCGATCAGGCCCGCGTGCTTCCACGCGCCAAGGAGCTAGGCCTCATCGAGGAGACAACGACCAAGCTATCGGAGCAGGAGCTCGTCGCGATCATATCCCGACCCGGTTTCTCAACGGCGGAGAAGGTGACCGACATTTCCGGCCGGGGTGTCGGTTTCGACATCGTCGCCAACAAGGTGCGCACGCTCGGCGGCTCGCTGGAGGTCCACACCGATGCGGGGCTTGGGACGAGCGTGAGCATGCGTCTTCCCCTCACTTTGGCGATCTCGCGCGCTCTGCTGGCCCGCGTCGAAAAGGAGATCTACGCCATCCCGCTGACTCACGTCGTGGAGACGTTCGCGCTATCGCAGCCGATGCTGATGCAAGTGAAGGGCAAGGAAGTGGTCGCCATACGAGACGACGTGTTCCCAGCGATAAGACTGCGCGAGCGGGTGGGCCTTCCTGAAGGCGACGCCTCACGCGGCCAGGTCGTATTGATAGAGCTGGCTGAGCGTCGCGCGGCGCTCATTGTCGACGAGTTCATCGGCCAGCAGGAAATCGTCATGAAACAGTTCGACGGTGTCAACGGCAGCAGAACACTCTTCAGCGGCGCGACCATCCTCGGCGATGGTGCTCCCGCACTCATCATCGACGCTTCCACCCTACTTTGAAATGAGAGATCCTCGCGATACGCCATCTGGTCAGGCTGGAACCACGGTGATGAGCACCGCTCGCCTCGACGCGCTGCGTGAGGTTGCGAACATCGGCGCGGGTCACGCCGCGACGGCGCTCTCCACGCTCACCGGCACGCGCATCATGATCAGCGTGCCCATGGTGAACATCGTCCCGCCGGGCGACTTCGTTCCCGAGATCGGGCCGAACGTCGAGATCGTCGCAGTCCAGATGGAGATGAGCGGAGACATCAGCGGCAGGACGATATTCCTGCTGGCCGTGCCGGCCGGACTGCGGCTTGCCGAGCGGATGCTGCGGCGCGCTCGAGGGACGTCCATGAATCTTGGCAAGCTGGAACAGTCAGCACTGAACGAAGCGGGCAATATCCTCGCGGGCGCCTACCTGACGGCGCTCAGCGAGTTCCTCGACATGAGACTGATGCTGTCGCCGCCATCTCTCAGGACCGGACCCGCAACGGAGACGCTCCAGGCGCTCGGCGACCATGCGCCGCGCGCGGATTCCCCCATCCTGTGCGTGGAGACGGAGTTCTTCCTCGAGGAGCCGGTGGAAAGCCTGCACGGTTTCTTCCTGCTGGTTCCCGACCCGAACGCATTCGACGCCATCTTCCGCGCCGTGCGCGTAGACTGACACCAATGAGCGCAGCGGCAACTGCCCGCCCACCGGCAGCCGCGCACGGCGGTGAGACAGACATCCTGAGATCGTTCGCCCGGCGAATCGATCCGTCGGATGCGGGCGCGTACAACAATCTCGGTGTCCTCTACTTTCGAAAGGGACTCACCGACGAGGCGATCCTGGCCTTCGCGCGCGCGCTTGCGCTCGACGAGCGCATGGGCGTCGCGCGCAGGAATCTCGAGATCGCGTACGGCGAGAGCGGACTGCTCGAGCGAAGACTCAAGGAGCTCGAGGAGCGACTGCGCGCGAATCCACAGGATCTCGAGGCGCTCGTCCAGAGTGGGATTGCGGAAAAGACGGCTGGCCGGCTCGAGCGCGCCCACAGCCTGTTTCAACGAGCGATCGAGCTTGACCCCAATAGCTCCGTACTCCACTTCCTTCTCGCGGAGACGCTTTACAATCGCGGTCTTCACGAGGACGCGATGCGATCTGTTCGCCGCTCGATCGAGCTCAACCCCGAGAATCCGGACGCGCTCTATCTGATCGGTTTCATTCTCGGAGATCTTGGCCGCGGCGAGGAGGCGGCAGAGGCCAACCGCCGAGCGGTAATGCTCAACCCCACGCTCGTTCGCGCGCAGGCGAACCTGTCGCTCGAGATCCACCGCCATGACGTAACCCCCAGTCGGCAACAGAAAACTCCCGCCGGCGCGCACATCACACTCGGCCGCGCTCTCCGCCAGAAAGGCTACTTCCAGGAAGCACTGCGCGAGTACGAGAAGGCCATCGAGGGCGGCGAGGCCAACGCCGAAGTTCTCCAGGCGCAGCTCGAGCTGTACCTGCTCCAGCGGGACACGGGTGCCGCGATCGCGACGGCGGATCGCTTCGCCCGGGAATTCTCTCCAACGGCCAAGACGTGGAATGGACGCGGTGTCGCGCTCCAGCTGGAAGGGCGGCATGCCGAGGCGGAAGAGAGCTACACCCGGGCTCTGGAGATCGACTCGAGTTATCCCTTCTCGCACAACAATCTCGGCGTTCTGATGTGGTACAAGAACGACACCAAGGGCGCGATCAACGCGTTCAGGCGTGCGCTTCAGTCACCCACACCACCAGTCGAGCCGCGCCTCAATCTCGCGCTCGGATTGTTCAGGAGAAAGCACACCGAGCTCGCGCTCGAGGCGTACCGTCAAGTGCTGAGCGCCGCGCCCGAGCACCCGGTCGCGTGGAACGGCATCGGCCTGATACTCGTCGAGCTCAACAAATATCCGGACGCTCGAAACGCGTTCGCCCGCGCGATCCAGGCCAACCCCGATTTCGCCGAGGCCCACTACAATCTGAGCTTTACCCTCTCCAATCTCGGCGACTTCAGCAGCGCACTGCGCGAGACGAAGCGCGCGCTCTCGCTCGATCCGATGTACACGCCGCAAAAGCTCGAGCTGGCGATCGAGCTCCCGCACGAAGAGATCAGGCTTACCGTCGCTCCTCCGATCACGTCGACGGATGAAGCCGTCGAGCGCGTCGACGATTTTCACTTCGATCCGGCCATCATCGAGGAGCTGTTCGCCGAGAGGCCTGCGCGCGGAGGAGAGCCGGCGGGCGAAGACCCAATGGCAGGGTTCTCTCTCGCCCGGGACTTCATCACCAAGGGGATGTACGATCGCGCCCAGGCCGAGATCGCGCGGGTACTCGCGCGCGGTGGCGACAAGGTCATCGGACTCGTGCTCGCCGGTGATGGCTTCGCGGCGCAGGGGCTACACGGGGAGGCCCTCGAGCGGTATCGCCGCGCGCTCGGGTTGGACCAGGCGAACACCTATGCGCGTCAGGGAACTGCACGATCACTCCTGGCGCTTGGCCGCGCCGAAGAAGCGAGACCCTATGCTGAAGCTCTGGTCGAGGCCGGCAGCACCGACGTGAACCTGCTTCTCCTCGCCGCCGAGGCGCGTGTCGCTTCGCTCGACAATCCGGGCGCGCGCGAGATTCTCGTGGCGCTCAGGAGAAGCGAATCGCGGAACGCGAATGTCATGAAGCGCGTTGGGGACTTGTACGCGGCGCTTGGAGATGCGGGCGAAGCGATACCAGCCTATCGCGCAAGCCTGGCCGTCGACGAGCGGCAGGTGGAGACGCGTGTCGCGCTGGGGAGACTTCTTGCTAAGGCCGGAGACGACACCGGAGCGATCAGGGAGCTGGAGACTGTTCTCGTCACGGCCCCGAACCACGACGCCGCCGTCGTTGAGCTCGTGGGTCCGTACCGGCGCACTGGGCGGTCGCGCAGCGCACTCCCCAGAGTCGTTGCTCTCATCAGACGCGATGTGTATCACTTCGCCGCGCTCATCGCGCTAGGAGAGATCCTCATCGATCTTGCCCGAGAGGCCGACGCGCTCAACGCATTCGAGCGCGTGCTGCGTTTCGATCCCAACCACTCCGAAGCGCTGCGCTACCACCGGCTGCTTCAGCGGGGGAGACGCTAATGGCGATCGAAGGACCGCTACGCGAGCTCGGCATTCACGACGTTTTCCAGCTGCTCGATCTGAGCCGGAAAACCGGAACGCTGCGCGTTCATTCGCCGGAGAAAAACAACGAGGGGAGCGTCTACTTCGATGCGGGCACGATTGTGGCCGCGACGATGAAGAGCAACCCGCACCTTCTCGGGACGATTCTCGAGCGATCGGGCAAGGCGACCGCCGCGGATCTGGCGCGCGCAACCGCGATGCAGCGTGCGGGTGACAAGAGGCGGGTCGGCGAAATCCTGGTTGCCCACGGCATCGTGACGCCCCGCGACATCGACCGCTTCATGCGCCAGCAGATCGAGACGGTCGTTTTCGATCTGATGTCCTGGTCGGAAGGATTCTTTTCCTTCAGCGAGGAGCCGGCGCGGCCGATGCGAAAGGACGTAGCCGTTCGCGTCAGCACGGAGTCGCTGCTCATGGAAGGCGCGCGCCGCATCGATGAGTGGTCGCGCATGGCCGACAAGATCCCTGATGCCCGCGTCACGCCGCGCCTTGCACCGCTCGATGAGGGTCCCGAGTCGTTTATCGACCTTCTGCCGCGAGAGTGGGAAGTGCTGTCCGTGATCGATGGTGAAAGAAACCTCCATGAGATCGCCAAGCGGCTGGTAATCGCCGAGTTCGAGGTGGCGAAGATCATCTACGGAATGTTGAGCACCGGGCTCATCGACATCATTCCACACGAGTCGGAGACAGCGCATGTCTGAGTCGGCGCGCACGCTCTTCGCCACGGCCATCGGTGAAGCGGAACAGACAGCACTGCTCCTCGACTCCTCGGGTGCTCCTCTCGCGGGAAGCTACCTTGACCAGAGCGGACGGGACATCTCGGCGGAAATCGGTTCGGCGTTGAGTGGCGTCGGCAAGGAAGTGTCGCGCTCGATGCGGCTCCTGTCCCTGGGCGGCTGGACCGCGCTCGTGATAGAAACGGAAGCTGCGACAATCGCGCTGGCGCCTGCTTCGCAGGATGCCGTGGTGCTGCTTGCATCGTCGTCCACCGTGCCGCTCGGACTCGTACGCCGGGTTCTCACCCGCTGCATCGCGCTGGCGATCAACTGGATGAGTGGACGGGCATGAAAACACTCAATCAGATCGTTGCTGAACTCTCGCACCTGCCAGGGGTTGTGGTGTCGATGGTCGTGGGCGCGATTGACGGGCTAATTGTCGAAACGAGTGGCATGAAGGACGCCGGTCCCGGAGCGACGGATCCACGGAAGCATACTGCCGCGCTCGGCGCCTATCTTTATTCGAAAGCGACTCGCGCGGCAGACGCGGCCAGGCTCGGCACGCCCGCGTTCATGCGGCTGGAGGCACAGCAAGGTCACATCTGCGTCGTCGGCGCGCGCGACGTCGTGCTTGTCACGATCGTCACTCCTGACGCCAACCTTGGACGAGTGAGACTGGACATGATGAACGCAGCGCGAGGAATTTCGTGAGCGACCCGACAGTCGCAGAAGGCTGGGTCGCCGTTCCGCTGCGGCGGCTCAAGGACGACGCGCGCCTCATCTCCGGCGTGCTGCTTTATCCTACGGGACGGGCGGTGGGCCAGTTCGGGTTCTCGAATGCGGCCGACGTGATGTCAATTTGCGCGTTGACTTCCGCGATCAACGCCTCCGCGCGCGAGCTTGGCCGCCAGCTGGACGGGAAGCCGTTCTACGAGACGCACCACGCCGGCGCGGATCGCCAGGTTTTCATGGCCCGCTGCACCGCCGGTGGCCAGGAGCTTCTGTTCGTCGGAGTCTTCGATCGTGAGAGCTCGCTCGGCGTGGTGGAGATCTACTTCGCGGAATTCCAGCAGGCGCTGACGACGCTGCGACCGGAAAAGGAAGCCAAGGGAACAGGCCCTTCCGGAGATTTCGAGGGAGAGCTCAATCGCAGTCTCGATGCGCTCTTCGGCCCGTTGGGTAAGCGCTAGATGTCGGTCGTCAACTACGGAACGCGGGAGATAACCTGCAAGATCGTCTACTACGGCCCCGGACGGTCGGGCAAGACGACCAATCTCCAGCACGTGTACTCGCAGCTGCCCGAGGAAAGAAAGGGGAAAATGGTCTCACTGGCGACCGAGACCGATCGCACACTCTTCTTCGATTTTCTTCCGCTCGATCTGGGAACGATCTCAGGCTTCGCCACGCGATTTCAGCTTTATACCGTTCCGGGACAGGTGTACTACGCTGCTACGCGGAAGCTCGTGCTCCAGGGCGTGGACGGAGTCGTGTTCGTCGCCGACAGCCAGTCTCGCCAGTTCGCCGAGAACATCGAGAGCCTGCAGGACCTGCACGCAAATCTCGCGGATGAAGGCCTCGATCCGCGCACGATCCCGCTCGTGATGCAGTACAACAAGCGCGATCTGCCGGCCGGCGAGATCAGCGCGATCGAAGAGCTCGATGGGACGCTCAACTTTCGCGGAGTTCCATACTTCGCGGGAAGCGCGGTCAGCGGCGGCGGAGTTTTCGAAACGCTCCGCAGCATCTCGTCGATGGTGTTGTCGCGCCTGAGCGCGCCTGCCGCCAAAGCTTGATCGATGGCATCCGATTCGAAGAAGGGCGCGGAAGACGACGGCGGTGAGTTTGCCGATTTCATGGCTGACATCAGCGAAGAGATCGCGTTGCGCGTCGGATCGCTGGAGCCCCCGCCCAAGCCCGCGCCCGAAGCGAGGAAGATGACTCCGGTCGCTCGGGACGGTGGTCTGATTCTCGAGTGGGAGAACGTGGTTGACCGGATGATCGAGGACATCCGCTAGTGGCCATCAAAGGCAGTCTCAAGGAAGCAAGCCTCCCTGACGTTCTACAGCTGCTCTCAATGGGCAAGAAGACGGGCTGCCTCGGGCTATCGTTTCACGACAGCTTCGGCTCGATCTACTTCGACAGCGGCCGGATCTGCAACGCCTCGATAGTGAATCGGCCCCTCGATACCGAGAACTCGGTCTACACGCTGTTTACCTGGACCGCCGGCACGTTCAACTTCGAGCCTGGGGTCGCGCCGGAGGAGGGCGCCGAGCGCGTTTCGGTCGACCCGCAATCATTGCTGCTCGAAGGCGCTCGCAGAGTCGATGAGTGGTCGCTCATCGAGAAAAAGATTCCAAGCTTCGACGTCGTCTTCAGCATTGACCGTCCAAAGCTGATGATGAACAGGGACCCGCTATCGCCGGAGCAGGAGGCGATGCTTCCGCTCATCGATGGCCACCGTGACATCAACGGATTGATCCGCGACTCCGGGCTCGGCGAATTCGAAGTGGGGAAGGCGTTATATGGGTTACTCAACGCGTCCTTCCTGCTGCCCGTCGGCCGCAAGCGAACGACGCCGACGCTCCCGCGCAACGCCAGCCCCCTCGAGCGGCGCGAGCTCGCCAGCGCGCTGTACCGGGCGGGAATGCATGACGAGGCGCTGCGCGAGTTTCGGGCGCTGGTCGAGGAAGCGGCGGATCCAGTCGCGTCTTTTCATCTTGGCCTGATCGCCCTGAGGCGGAAGGAATGGGCCGCAGCGGTCAACGCGTTCATGACTGCGGCACCGAACGCGCCGGCCAAAACGACCCTGCTGCACAACCTCGCGATCGCATACGAGCAGCTGAAGCAGCTCGGGAAGGCGAAGCTCGTCATCGACCGCGCGCTTGCGGCTGGAGGTAACGCCGACCCGCTCATTCAGCTCGAGGCGGCCGTAATCGCGCTGCACCTTGACGATCTTCAATCCGCGAAGGTGGCGCTGAGCGAAGCCAGGAGCCTCTGGACCTCGAGCCCGCCGCCACCGGTGTGGTTCCACTACGCTGCTCAGGTCGCGGCGATGACGGACGACCCGGATCGCGAGATGCTGTTGTTGTCCGCAGCAACGGAGACGCATCCTGAGTCGCCGGTGCTGCTCAACAATCTTGCCGCGGCATACCTCAAGCGAGGCGAGTACGCGCACGCCCGCGATACGGCAGAAAAGGGACTGGCACTCGCGCCGGAGCTTCCGCAGCTGCGCCGCAACCTGTCCTCCGCGCTGGAAGGATTATCGCACGCCGACCGGGCGGTCGGACAGTCGACCAACCGCTCCTGAAGGATCGCCTTTGCTGACACAGGGAGACGACGCGGGATTCCATGCGCTAATGGACAAGATCACGCGTGATCGCGGCTTTCAGTGCTCGAGCTACAAGGATAAGTGCCTGCGCCGGCGCATTGCGGTTCGCATGCGAGCGAAGGGCAGCGTCACCCACAGCGAATACGCCGGGATCCTCGATGCCGATCCGCGCGAGTATGACCGTCTCGTGCGGTCACTCACCATCAACGTCACGAAATTCTTCCGCAACTGGGACACATTCTCCGTAATCCAGCAGAAGGTCGTTCCAGCCTTATGGGAGCGGCGTGAGCGGGAGCTCCGCGTCTGGAGCGCGGGGTGCGCGTCGGGGGAAGAGGCCTACTCGCTGGCGATCCTCATGCACAAACACGCG
>JBBQWD010000041.1:0-10326 GCA_038210945.1 Gemmatimonadales bacterium | reverse complement strand
AGTCACGCGGCGCAAATTCGTCGCGGACACCGGCGCAATCGGACTCGGCGTGATGATCGTGCCGCGCCACGTTCTGGGAGGACCAGGATTTCAGGCGCCGAGTGACACGATCAACTTTGCGGTCATTGGCTTTGGGGGCATGGGAGCGGAGAACGCGCTCGAGCTGGCCAAAACCGAGAATCTCGTGGCGTTCGCCGATGTCGATTTTGCCTTTTCGGAGAGCAAAGTCGCCGAAAAACTGAAGGACAACGAGAAGAAGGATCGACCGGAGGGCTTGAAGCTCAAGGAAAAATTCGACAAGGCCGCTCGCTACTCGGACTTCCGCGAAATGCTCGACAAGCAGAAGGACATCGACGGCGTGGTGATCGCAACCCCGGATCACCTGCACGCCGTCGGCGCGAAGGCGGCGATGCTCAGCGGCAAGCACGTCTACGTGCAGAAGCCTTTGACGTATTCGGTTCACGAGGCGAGAGCGCTCCGCAGTCTCGCCCTCTCGAATCCGAAGATCGTGACGCAGATGGGGAATCAGGGGCACTCCAGCGAAGGCGCGCGCCTGGTCAACGAATGGATTCAAGCCGGCGTCATCGGTCCGGTGAGAGAAGTTCACGTCTGGACGAATCGTCCGGTGGTTTACTGGCCGCAGGGTGTTCCTCGGCCAACCGGATCACCGGCGCCGACTGCTCCTCCGAGTCCATTCGGGAATCCCTTCAGCTTCGGCTACGTGAATCAACTTCTGGCGTCAGCACTGGGCTCGTACCCAGTGCCGCCAGGGTTGCGCTGGGACCTCTACGTCGGACCGGTCGCGGAGGATGTCCCGTATCATCCGATCTATCATCCGTTCAACTGGCGCGGGTGGATCAACTTCGGCGTCGGCGCGCTGGGCGACATGGGCGCGCATCTGATCGATCATCCGTACTGGGCGCTCGGACTGACGTATCCCACGAGCATCGAAGCGACGTCGACCCAGTGGGGCACGATGCGGATTCCGCCGGATCCAGGTGCGGCGGCCGGAACTCGCGAAGTGCGGGGCTACAACAAGCCGGTCTCGTATCCCGTCGCCACCGCCGTTCACTACCAGTTCCCGGCGCGCGGCGCGCAACCTCCCGTCAAGCTCAATTGGTATGACGGGGGACTGTATCCCCCGCGCCCCGACCTGCTGCCGGACGATGTCACGCTCAAGAGCGAGGGTGGGGTGATCTTCATCGGCGACAAGGGAATTCTGATGAATGACACTTATGGCTCGAATCCGCGCCTCTTTCCGACGGGGCTGACTGAGGATGCCGCGCTTGTGCCCAAGACGTACGCGCGGATACCGTGGAGTCACGAAATGAATTGGGTGAAGGCGATCAAGGGCGAGACAAAGGCCAGCTCGCCGATCGAGTACGCTGCGCAGCTCACCGAGACCATGCTGCTGGGAATCGTGGCGTTGCGCACCGGGCAGGGCAGAAAGATTCTCTATGATGGCGAGCAGATGCTGGTGACCAATATTCGCGATGCGAACCAGTACCTGACGCGAGAGTATCGCGCCGGCTGGGAAGTCTGAATAATTCATCGAGAGGACGACATGAGGCACGGAGCTGCCGCGCGTGCGGCGATCATTTCTCAGCTGGCGCTACTGATCGCGGGGTGCACCCAAGCGGGAAACGCTCCCGCTGTTAGCACAACTTCGGGCGCGACGACGTTGACGGCGGAGCAGAGAGCAGCGGGGTGGCGCTCGCTCTTCGACGGCACCAGCACCTCGGCGTGGCGCGGCTATCAGTCGCCGACATTTCCCGCCGGCTGGAGCATCGTCGACGGGGTTCTAACCAAGTCGGGATCGGTCGGTGACTTGGTCAGCAAGGAGCAGTTCGGGAACTTCGAGCTTGCGCTGGACTGGAATCTCTCGACCGGTGGCAATGCCGGACTCTTTTACAGGGGCACCGAAGAGTACGACCACATCTACTGGAGCGCGCCCGAGTATCAGCTCCTTGACGACGCCAATCATCCGGATGGGAAGAACCGTGTGACGTCGGCGGGCGCCGCCTACGCCCTGTACCCGCCGCCAGCCGGTGTCGTCAAGCCGGCGGGCCAGTGGAACTCCACTCTCATCGTGGTGAACGGGAACCGGGTGCAACACTGGCTGAACGGGCAGAAGCTGCTCGAGTACGAGCTCGGTAGTCCGGATTGGGAAGCGAAGGTGAAGGCGAGCAAGTTCGTGGAGTACCCGAAATACGGTCGCGCGACGCGTGGCTACATCGGCATTCAAGGCGACCACGACGGCGTGCTTTCCATCCGCAACGTCAGAATCAGAGAACTCAAATGAGCGGCGTCCGCGCGCGACTCTCGGCGATGATGTTCCTCCAGTATTTCATCTGGGGGGTGTGGTTCGTCACGATGGGAACGTATCTCGGCCAGACGTTGCACTTCACCGACCGGCAGATCGGTTGGGCCTATGGAGCCACCGCAATCGCGGCGCTCGTCTCGCCCTTCTTCATGGGCGTCGTAGCCGACCGGTATTTCTCGAGTGAAAAACTGCTCGCCGCGCTGCACTTCGCAGGCGGAGTCGTGATGTGGTTGGTCTCGATGCAAACTTCGTTCGGGACTTTCTATCCGCTTCTCATTCTGTACGCGTTGTGCTACATGCCAACGCTGTCGCTCACCAATTCGATCTCATTTCACCACGTGCGCGATCCCGGCCGTGATTTCCCCTTCATTCGGGTTCTTGGAACAATCGGATGGATTGTCGCCGGAACTTTGGTAGGAGCCGTGTTTCACGCCGACGCGCTGGTTCTGCCGATGCGACTCGCTGCCGGTGCGTCGATAGTCATGGCTGTCTACTCGCTCGCGCTTCCACACACCCCGCCGAAAGCAGCGGGCTCCGGATTTAGCGTCCATGACGCGCTCGGGCTCGACGCGCTTGCCCTGCTCAAGAACCGCGATTTCTTCATCTTCGTGGCGGGATCGTTCCTCCTTTGCATTCCGCTCCAGTTCTATTACACGTTTGCAAATCCATTCCTCAACGAAGTGAAGGCGCCCAATCCGGCCTTCATCCAGACGTTTGGGCAGTGGTCAGAGATCTTTTTCATGCTGATGCTCCCCTTCGCTCTGCGGCGGTTCGGCATCAAGGTCATCATGCTGGTCGGCATGGCCGCATGGGCAATTCGCTATTTCGCGTTCGGAATGGGCGCGGTAGGCCCCGTGATGGCGCTCATTTACCTGGGCATTCTGTTGCACGGAGTCTGCTACGATTTCTTCTTCGTGGCCGGCCAGATCTACACCGACCAGCGGGCGGGTGAGAAGATCCGCGCCGCGGCCCAGGGCCTCATCAACTTCGTCACCAACGGGCTCGGCTATTTCGTTGGCGCAACCGTCTCGGGTGCGGTTGTGAATCGCTACGCCACAGCGAATCCGGCGTGTGACGATGCGGCTGCCGCGGCGCACCAGTGCCTCAAGGTGACGCACGACTGGCACGCGATCTGGCTGGTACCGTCGGCTGGGGCGCTGATCGTCTTCATTCTGTTCGCGCTGTTCTTCAAGCCGCGCGCCATTGAAGCGCCGGCCGCTACCTGATCGGAGGGTTTTTGTCGATACGCAGAATTGGATTGGTCATCGTCGCGCTCACGATCGGAATCACAGCCTGCGCCAAGGACGAACCGGACGCGAGGCACGACCTGACTCAACGCGAGAAGGACAGCATACTCGGCGCGTCGCAGATCCCTGGCGCCAAAGCGGTGAAGCGAGCCATGACAAGCGCGGACTCAGCCGCGGCCAGGCAAGCGCGGCTCGATTCAGCGGAGCGGGCACCATGATCTAGCGGAGCGCTCGTTTTTGCCGGAAGCAGACCTTCTATTTGCCGCCTGCCGCGCGTGCGGGCTTCTTGGCCGGCTCGACTTCCCCAGCGGCGGCTCCGGCGGCTTTCGCGTCGTCCGCGCTCGCGAAGCTGATGTCCTTGCCGCGCTGCTTGAGCATGTGGATGACACCCACCTTATCGGTCGCCTTCAGATAGGCTTCCTGCGGTTCCACCTGACCAGAATCGACGAGCTCGATGAGCGCGTCGTTCATCGTCACCATGCCCAGCCTCCGCGAAGTCTGAAGCACTGACGGCAACTGGAAGGTCTTGCCCTCGCGAATGAGGTTCGAGACCGACGGCGTCGAGAGCATGATCTCGCGCGCGGCGACGCGCCCGCCACCGATCTTCTTGCACAGCACCTGCGAGATGACGCCTTTCAGCGACTCGGAGAGCATCACGCGGATCTGCGCCTGTCTGTCGGGAGGGAACTGGTCGATGACGCGATCGACCGTGCTTACCGCGGTCGATGTATGAACGGTGCCGAAGACGAGGTGGCCGGTTTCCGCGGTCTCGATCGCCATTGAGACGGTCTCGAGATCGCGCAGCTCACCAACGAGCACGATATCCGGATCCTCGCGCAGCGCCGCGCGCAGCGCGTGCCGGAACGACGACGTGTGCACGCCGACGTGCCGCTGCGTGATCAGACACTTCTTGCTCTCGTGCACGAATTCTATCGGATCTTCGATCGTGATCACGTGGTCCGTTCTGGTGCGGTTGATCAGGTCGATCAGCGCGCAGAGCGTCGTCGACTTGCCCGATCCTGTAGGTCCGGTAACGAGAACCAGTCCTTTGGTCAGGTGACAGAGGCGCTGAACTTCCTGGGACAGACCCATCTGCTCGACGGTTACGACAGCTGCCGGAATCGCGCGGAACACCGCGCCGGTACCCTTGCGGTCGCGCAATGCGTTGCCGCGGAAGCGCGCGACGCCTGCGATCTCGTGGGCGAAGTCCGTGTCGTTCAACTCCTTGAACTCCTCGCGGTTGTGATCGAGCATCACCGTCGCGAGCATCGCGTCGATGTCGTCGGAGGTGAGGATAGGCTCGTTGGGAATTGACGAGATCTCGCCGCTGGCGCGCAGCATGGGCGGAGAACCCGCGCGCAGGTGCAGGTCTGACGCTTTGCGGCTTATGAGAATGCGTAGCAGCGTCTCGATTCTGTCGAGAGCGCGATTGCCCGTCGAAGACACCGCGGGTGCTTCTGCCTTCGGTGCGGATGTCTGTGCGGCCGCAGCGTTGGGGGCCTGGGCCCGCGGAGTCTCGATTCTGCCTTCCACTTTCGGAGCTTCCATCGTGGGCAGCGCGCCGTTCGATGCCGGCTGGGCACCGTTCGTCGGGCCCGTTTTGCGCTCGATCCGCGCGGAGAGCTTGCCGTTCTGCGTCAGCGCAACATCGAAGGTCCCATCTGGCGACGTGTATTCGAAGCGAACGCCTCCCTGCGCATCGAGCGCATGCGGGTGGTCGCTCGGCGCGATCTCGCGCACCAGCGTGAGGATTTGCGCGCTCGTGAGAGGCTGCTTCATCACGGGGCGCGCGGAGTCCTTTATCGTCACGGTCGCAACATTGCCTTCGGACATGATGAGTGCCGTGGCGTTGTTGGACACGAGGATATTGAGAAAGCGGTCTAGCTGGGCCATATTAGTCCAGTGGACGAACGCGATCGATCAAGGAGCTGTTGATCAGGCGCGCTTCGTTTGAGGTATACAGCGTGAGGAACCGCGAGGTGAGCGCGTTCAGATAGTCGAGCACACGCGCGCGGTGAGGCGGCGCTTCGAGTCGAATCGAGCCGAGGCGGACTTCGCCCCCGACCAGGACGATTTGCAGAAGCGCTGTAGGTGAGGGAGCTCCGCGGGGAGGCTCGGACGCGTCGTCACCGCGGTTCGCGGCAGCTTCGGCGACGCGCTGCTTCGAGACGATGACTACTTCTCCGGTCTCGAGCTCCAGCGGAAAGAAGGGTGTGCCGGAATTGAGCAGCTCTGACACGTCTTCCAGCTCGAACGGCCTGTACGAGGACGGGTGGATGAACACGTTTCCCCGTAACTCTTCGCCGCCCAACATTGTGAGAATGACCGCCTTTTGAGCGGTCTCGACTCGGTACAGGTTCGCGCTGTCACTTATGTAGGGCATGGGCACGCGCGAACAGGGGTTGGGCGTGATTACTTCGCTCGGTAGGAAGACTGTCTCAAGACCCTAAAGTCACGATTTTGGCTAGGTACTTCCCCCTTGATGTCGGGGCGAAAACTGGTCGGAAATCGCCACACAAAAGTGATTTCCGCCGGGCCTAGTGCCGTGCCCCGGCCGGACGTACTTTCCCGTGTCCTCAACGGCGGATTTGCGATGACTTTTGCGTCTCCCGCACCGGTGCGCACCCTGGCCCAGCGCAAGAAGTACGACGTCTGCATTGTGGGATCGGGAGCCGGCGGCGGAATGGCGGCGTATGTGCTGACGCGCGCGGGCGCCAACGTACTCCTTCTCGAGGCAGGAGGACCGTGGGACAACACCAAGGACTCGGCGATGCTCAAGATGCCGTACGAGTCGCCACGCCGCGGCGCATCGACGACGGAGAGGCCGTTCGGCGAGTTCGATGCGTGCGTCGGCGGCTGGGAGCTCGCCGGCGAGCCGTTCACCAAAGCTGAGGGCACCGACTTCGCGTGGTGGAGAGCGAGGATGGTTGGCGGTCGGACCAACCACTGGGGACGGATCTCGCTCCGCTTCGGTCCCGACGACTTCAAGGCGAAGAGTCGTGACGGACTCGGTGATGACTGGCCGATCGACTACGAGGATGTCGCGCCGTATTACGACCGCATCGATAAACTCATCGGCGTCTTCGGCAACAACGACAACCTGCACAACCATCCGGGCGGCTATTTCCTGCCGCCGCCGAAGCCGCGCTGCTATGAGCTGCTCGTCAAGGATGCCGCTGACCGCCTGAACGTAACCTGTGTTGCTTCCCGGCTTTCCATCATCACGAAGCCGCACAACGGCCGCGCCGCCTGCCACTACTGTGGACAGTGCAATCGCGGGTGCATGACAAACTCGAATTTCTCGTCCACGAACGTGCTGATCGCGCCGGCGCTACGGACTGGGAGGCTTACTCTCGTTACTCATGCCATGGCGCACGAGGTGACGCTCGACAGCCAGGGACGGGCGAGCGGCGTGAAGTACATCGATACCAAAACTGGCGTGGAGAGAGAGGCCAACGCGCGAGTGGTCGTTCTGGCGGCGAGCGCGTGTGAGACTGCGCGTCTTCTTCTGAACTCGAAGTCCGCTCAGTTTCCGAACGGGCTGGCCAACTCGAGCGGCGTCGTCGGGAAGTATCTCACCGACACGACCGGCAGCGACGTTTCGGGATTCATTCCAAAGATGATGGATCACGTTCCGCACAACGAAGATGGAGTCGGCGGCCTGCACGTCTACATGCCGTGGTGGATCGACAACAAGAAGCTCGACTTTCCGCGCGGCTACCACATCGAAGTGGGTGGCGGCTTCACGGGTCCGCCCTCCTATGGATTCATGGGTGGAATCCAGCGTTATCCAGCTGGCGGCGGCTACGGAAAGAATCTCAAGAACGACTACCGGCGCTACGCCGGCGCATCGGTCTATTTCGCCGGTCGCGGGGAGATGATTCCGAATGACAAGAGCTACTGCGAAATCGATCCGGTCATGAAGGACAAATACGGAATTCCGGTGCTCCGCTTCCACTGGCAGTGGACGGATTACGAGTACAACCAGGTCCGCCACATGCAGCAGACTTTCCGGGCGCTCGTCGAAGAGATGGGTGGACAGGTATTCAGTGCGATGCCGGATCAGACCAAGGGTTATGGGATCGCGACCGGCGGCGCGATCATCCACGAGCTGGGCACGGTTCGCATGGGCACCGACCCGTCGAAGTCGGCGGTGGATACGAACTGTCGAGCCCACGACGTCAAGAATCTTTTCGTGACAGACGGCGGACCCTTCGTTTCGCAAGCGGACAAGAATCCGACCTGGACCATCCTCGCGCTCGCCATGCGCACGAGCGAATACATCGTACAGGAACGGAAGAGGGGGACACTCTGATGTCGAATGACAGTGAGAATCCAGTGGGCGGTGCCGCCGAATCGGGAGAGAGGTCGGATGCGGGCGGGATAAGCCGCCGCGACGCGGTCGGGGTGTTGGCCGCACTTCCCTTTGCCGCGATAATGGGTTGGCCGTCAGCCGAGCAGGAGCGCGTGCGAACGTTCGTCGACGGCGCTCTCAAGTCGGCTGGCGAGGGCATCGTGTACGCACCCAAGTTTTTTACCGCCGCCGAATTCAGAACCGCCCGCATCCTCGCCGACATGATCATCCCTCGCGACGAGAGATCGGGGAACGCGAGCGACGCCGGCGTGCCCGAGTTCATGGATTTCATGATGACCGACCGCCCCTCAAACCAGACGTGGATGCGCGCTGGACTGGCGTGGCTCGATGGGCAGTCGAACACGAGATTCGGCAAACCGTTCGCCGATGCGACCGAAGCGCAGCGCGATCAGATACTCAACGACATTGCCTGGCCAGCGCGTGCTCCGGCCACGATGACCGATGGCGTCAGCTTCTTCAACCGCTTTCGCGACCTGACGTCCTCTGGATTCTGGTCGAGCCGGATCGGTGTGAAAGACCTCCAGTACAAGGGCAACCTGTTCGTCTCCGAGTGGAACGGGTGTCCGCCGGCAGCTTTGAAGAAGCTTGGTGTCAACTACGACAAGTTCGATCGCAAGAAGCTCCGCCTCGTGCCCGATGATGGCCGTAAGTAAGACTCGAATAGGGGAATGACATGAGCGCGGAACGTCTGGGAATCGGCTTCGTCGGCAGCGGCTTCAACGCCCGATTTCACATCCAGTCTTTGACGGCTGTACGCGAGATCGACGTTCGCGGAGTCTACAGTCCAAACGAAAAGAACGCGGCGTCTTCGGCGGCGCTCGCCCGCGAGCTCGACGTCGGCGAGGCGCGTCCGTACAGGTCGATTCGCGACATGGTTGCCGATCCCGCGATCAACGCTTTGTGGCTTTGCGGACCCAACCACGCCAGAATCGCGAACATGGAAGAGATCGTCAGCGCGATCAAAAGCGGAGCGGGCACTCTCCGTGGTCTCGCCTGCGAGAAGCCGCTCGCCCGCAACGTCGCCGAGGCGAAGAAAGTAGCGGATCTGGCGAAGAGCGTCGGTCTGAGCACGGGGTATCTGGAGAATCAGCTTTTCTCGCCCGACATATCCCGCGGGCGCGAGCTGATTTGGGCGCGCGGCGCCTCGCTCACGGGCCGTCCTTATCTCGCGCGCGCCGCGGAAGAGCACGCGGGCCCGCACATGCCGTGGTTCTGGCAGGGCAACCTCCAGGGCGGTGGCGTCCTCAATGACATGATGTGTCATTCCGTGGAAGTCGTGCGGCATCTGCTTACGAAGCCCGGCGCTCCGCGATCGTCGATCAGGCCGACGCGCATCAGCGCGCAAATCGCTTCGCTCAAGTGGTCACGTCCGAAGTATGCGAAGCAGCTTGCTGAGACCATGGGCAAAGACGTCGACTACACCAAGCGCCCGTCTGAGGATTTTGCGCGCGCCACCATCGAGTATGAAGCTGACACCGGCGAGACTCTCATTGGAGAAGCGACGACATCGTGGAGCTTCGTCGGCGCCGGCCTGAGACTTTCCGCCGAGCTGCTCGGACCCGAGTACTCGATGTCCTGGAACACGCTCGACACGAGTCTCAAGATGTTCTTCAGCCGGGAAGTGAAGGGCAAATCAGGCGAGGATCTGATTGAAAAGCAGAACGCCGAGATGGGTCTCATGCCTGTGGTGGCCGACGAAGCGTCCGTGTACGGATACACTGCCGAGAACCGCCACATGGCCCGCGCGTTCCTCAAGGGCGAGAAGCCCATGCTCACATTCGAGGACGGGTTCGAGGTGGTTCAGATCCTGATGGCGGCCTACATGAGCGCCGAGATGGGGCAGACCCTGGAGTTTCCACCGAAGGGTCTGGATTCGTTCGTCCCGGCCGTGGCAAAGGGCGCTTGGAAGCCGTGACTGGACAACTGATGAGCTTCACCCCACTATTAGGGGGTTAACCCAAGCTGGCGTGGTGGATGCCTGCAGAGATTTGGCGTGAGATACCAGAGTGGTAAGCCGCCGCCGCTCAGTAGCGACCAGATCTTCGCGGTGCGGGTGATCAAGGGAACCGCCGCGATCAGACTGTACGGGCAGGACGCTTCTTACGGCGTGGTGCTCATCATTACAAAGCAAGCAGCCGGTCCTCGAGCCTGATCCTCGCGGCGTAGGATCCAGGCCAATAAACAAAGGGCATCCGGCGGATGCCCTTCTTTCGTTTTGCCGGGTGGCAGTCATCGCCGTTGGGTGGCATTATCTCCGGATGAGCACACCATACGAGCGTCCCGCACCCGCGAAGCTGCCTCCAATACCGCAGGCCCTGAGGCGGCTAGTGTTGTGGATCCTTGGCGCGCTCGCAATCGCGTTGATCGTCATTCCATGGCTC
>JBBQWD010000040.1:0-10373 GCA_038210945.1 Gemmatimonadales bacterium | reverse complement strand
TTTCATGTTGAGGCCGTCCAGATTCTTGAAGCCCGAGCTCTGGGGGCGTCGGCCGCGCTAGTAATCGCGCGCGCCGTTTCTCCGGCGCGTCTCGGGGAGTTGATGGCAGCTGGAAATGACGCCGGGATAGAGATTCTCGTCGAGGTGCGCGACGAGCGAGAGCTCGAGCTGGCCCTCACCCTCGGCGCTCGGCTCGTCGGCGTCAACAACAGGAACCTCGAAACTCTGGAGATCGATCCGGAGACGGCGCTCCGCCTTCTCCCTCTCATTCCAGCGGATGTCATCGCAATCGCCGAGAGCGGCGTGCGAACCGCAAAGGACGTCGAGCGGTTGGCGGCCTCCGGAGCGGATGCGGTTCTCGTTGGCACCGAGGTCTCGGCGGCGAGCGATCCGGAAAAAGCGGTCCGCTCTATCACTGGCATCAAGCGGACAACGGGTGCTCGCAAAAGTTAAGTTCTGCGGCATGACCCGCCCCGTGGATGCGGCCCTCGCCGCCGAGATAGGTGCCAGCTACGTAGGGGTCGTCTTTGCCGACGGCCCGAGGCGCGTGACTCCGGCGCAGGCGCGTCTCATCCTGGATTCTGCCGGCGCCAAAGTGAAGCGAGCCGGAGTCTTCGGCACGAACTCGCCCGACGAAATCGCAAGAATTTCTGAAGAGGCACGCCTCGACGTCGTCCAGCTCCACGCTGACCCCACTACAGCGGATGTCCGGGCCGTGAGAAAGGGGTTCAAAGGCGAAGTGTGGGCCGCCATAAGAATCTCGGGATCCCACATTCCTCACGACGCGGAGTCGCTGTTCGACGCCGCCGACGGAGTGGTTCTCGACGCTCGAAACGAGAAGCGTTTGGGTGGAACAGGCGAGGCACTTCCTTGGAACGACCTCGCGGTCGACTTGGCGCGCGACCGAGGCAGCTCGGCGGTCGTTCTTGCTGGCGGACTCAAACCCGATAACGTCGCCAGCGCGATCCGTACTCTTGCCCCCGACATCGTAGACGTGTCATCGGGCATCGAAATCTCTCCGGGATTGAAAGATCCGTGGCTCATGCGTGAATTTTACGCCGCGGCATCCGGTATCCGAGCGCACTAACGTGGCGATGGAAACCGTACACCGCTTCGGCGCCTTCGGCGGACGATACGTCCCCGAGACGCTCATTCCTGCCCTCGACGAGCTCGACCTCGCCTTCGACGAGGCTATGCGCGATCCGTTGTTTCTTGGGGAGTTGGACCGACTCCTCAAAGAGTACGTCGGGCGCCCATCGCCGCTGAGCACAGCTCCGCGATTGTCGGATCTGGTTGGCTGCTCGGTCTACCTGAAGCGCGAGGATCTCAATCACACTGGCGCTCACAAGATCAACAATGCGCTCGGACAGGCGCTTCTTGCGCAGCGAATGGGGAAGCGGCGGATCATAGCCGAGACGGGCGCCGGGCAGCACGGTGTGGCAACGGCGACGGTGTGCGCGCGCTTCGGCCTCGAGTGCATAGTCTACATGGGCGAAGAGGACATGCGCCGCCAGGCGCTCAATGTCTACAGAATGCGGCTGATGGGAGCGAACGTCGTCCCCGTGCTTTCGGGCACACGCACGCTCAAGGATGCAACGAGCGAGGCGATCCGCGACTGGGTCACGAATGTCAACGACAGCTACTATGTCATCGGATCGGTCGTTGGTCCCGCCCCCTACCCGCGCATGGTTCGCGATTTTCAGTCCGTCATTGGCCGGGAAGCCAAGGCGCAGATGCTCGAGATCGCCGGACGCTTTCCAACCAGTGTCGTCGCTTGCGTGGGCGGTGGCTCGAACGCGATGGGGATTTTCCACCCCTTCGTCGACGATCGCGAAGTGGAGCTCGTTGGCGTGGAGGCGGCGGGAAGGGGACTGGACAGCGGCGAGCATTCCGCGTCTCTCTCGCGGGGCGTTCCCGGCGTTCTCCACGGAGCGCTGAGCTATCTGCTGCAGGACGAGGCGGGTCAGGTACACCCCGCTCACTCCATCTCGGCCGGTCTCGACTATCCCGGTGTCGGTCCCGAGCATTCCTACCTCAAGGATACCGGCCGTGCGGTCTATGTTTCGGTCACGGACGACGAGGCCGTCGAAGGGTTGGGGATTCTGAGCCGGCTAGAGGGGATAATCCCCGCCCTGGAAACGTCACATGCCGTCGCCTGGGTCGTCAAAGAGAAGGGACGGTGGAAAGAGAGCGACGCTGTGCTGATCTGCATCAGCGGTCGGGGCGATAAAGATCTCGCACAGATAACTGAAATGGGGCTTCTTCCCGCATGACGACGTCGGTACCTGCAAATACCGCGGAAGGCGAGCTCGACGAGCCGTCGTTCCCGGTCAATTACGTTACCGATCTGCTCAAAGCCTTTGTGAAGGCCGTTCGCGCACATCAGTTGTACCTGCCGAACAATCCGATGCACGCGCGCTCGCTCGAGGCAGTCCGCGAAGCATTCGCGGTGATCTGGAAGCAGGCCGACGAGCTGGACCTGCACGTCGTCGAAACCCAGCTGAAATGGGAAGGCCGCGTCGTCCTCGATGAAGGCGATCGAACCAGCGACAACATGGCGTGGCTCCTCTACAAAGACGGAATCCGCGAGCTCAAGATGTTGAAGGGTTTCGAGGAAGACGAGCTTGGGATCTTCTTCAACCTGCTGCAGCGCGTGCGTAAGGCCACGGACGAAGACGACGACCTTCTGACACTGATGTGGGAACGTGAGTTCGTGAACCTTCAGTACCGGTACGTGGATCTCACCGCCGAGGGCGGCCCCGGGATCGAATCGATGGAACGCGCCGAACAGAAGGAAAAAATCCTTTCTCCGGCGCAGGTCGAGGCCGGACTTGAATCAACCACGTCATCTCTCGCCAAGCTCGACGACTTCGACTCCACCCTCTACTTCCTCGATGATCGCGAAGTCGAGTACCTCCAGGGAGAGGTCAAGCGGGAATTCTCAACCGATCTGAGGCCGGCCGTCATCGCGGGGCTGCTCGATACCTTCGAGACCCAGAAGGACCCCACCGTTCGCGAGGAGATATGCGGTCTCCTCGACTACTTCCTGCTGATTCTTCTCTCGACCGCACAGTACAGGAACGCTGCCTACCTGCTCCGCGAAGCCGGCGTCACCGCCACCCGCGCAGTGGATGTGCTGGAGCCGCAGAAGCAGCGTCTCACCCAGCTCGGTGAGCTGATGAGCGATCCGAAGCCGCTCGGCCAGCTCTTGCAGGCGCTGGAAGACTCTCCCCTTCGCGCTCCGCAGATGGAGCTCGAGGAGATGTTCGGCATTCTCCAGCCGCGCGCGTTGGAGACGATCCTCAGCTGGATCGGCCGCAGTCAGAACCCGCAGCTCAAAATGCTGCTCGAGGTCGCCGCCTCCCGCCTGGCGGCGAGCAACAGCGCGGAGCTTATACGCCTGATCGGGTCTGAGGATGAGGCGGTCGTGCTCGAGGCAATCCGCCGCGCCGCAGCGCTCAAGTCGCCAGCCGCCGTTCCGGCACTGGGCAAAATGCTCACGGTTGGGGAAGTCGAGATGCGTGTCGCTGCCGTCACTGCCCTCACCGAGATCGGCTCGCCCGGCGCGATGCAGATGCTCGAGAGAGCCTTGATCGACGAGGATCGCGAGGTGCGCATCGTGGCCGTTCGCGCCATTGGTGCGCGAAACACCCGCGCGGCTTTGCCGAGACTCGAAGCTGCCATCAAGGGCAAGGAGCTGCGTGACAGCAACCTTGGCGAGAAGATGGCGTTCTTCGAAGCTTACGGGTTGTTGTGCGGGGATGCTGGAATCACTCTGCTCGACGGGATTCTCCACGCCAAGGGATTCATGGGCGGCAAGCGCGACGACTCAGAGTTCCGTGCCTGCGCTGCGATGGCGCTCGGCAAGATCAGCACGCCGAAGGCAATAGACTCTCTCAACAAAGCCGCGGGGGAGAAGGATGTGATCGTGAGAAACGCGGTTAGCCGCGCCATTCGCGGAGCTGGAACGTGACGGGCGGCTCGGCGACTCGAGGCGCTGACCAAGGCGAGAAGCAGTCCGGGGCGAGCATTCGGCGGGGCGGCCGGAACTTCATGGTCGCCTTCTACGCAGCGCTTCGTGCAATCAAGCTCTATCCCCTCGAGCACAGTGCTGTGCAAAAAACTCTGGCCGAGCTTTCACAGGTGGCCGAAGAGCTTCGCGTTGAAGAGGGCGAGCTCGAGTTTCGGATTTCGGGAGAGTTCATCTTCCTCAACTCCACGCGCCTGCGATTGGATCTCAGCAATTACGCCACCTTCGGACACATCCTCACGCTCTGCAAAGTCGCCGGCATTGGCGCGATTCACGTTGGTCCCAAGGCAGCCGCCAAGGACTGGACCTTCCTGCTCTCTCTGCTTGGGGGCGAGACCAAGTCTTCGCCCGCCGAAAGGTTCGCGGAAATCGCTGCGCGTCTGAAGGAAGCAAAGATCGATGTGTTCCAGCTCGACGCGCCGGCGGAAACTCAAACCGACCGCGAATTCAACGAGGAAGCGAAAGCCGCCGCCAACCGTACTTACTCGCAATCCGTCGCGGTCACTAAGGACGTCATCAACTCGGTGAGAATCGGGAAGACGCCGAACATCCGGAAGATCAAGCGAGTGGTGCAGGGCATCGTGGATCAGGTGCTCAACGAGGAAACGTCTCTCATCGGGCTCACCGCGATCCGGGATTACGACGAGTACACGTTCACGCACTCGGTGAATGTGTGCATCTTCTCGATCGCGCTCGGCCGTCGTCTTGGAATGACCAAGCTGCAGCTGTACGAGCTCGGGCTCGCCGCGCTCATGCACGACATCGGCAAGTCGCGCGTGCCGCTCGACATGCTGCAGAAGACAGGTGAGCTCACGGAAGAGGAATGGCGCTGGATGTCGGCGCACCCGTGGCTCGGGGTGCTGGTGCTATTCCAGTTCCGTCGACAACAAGATGAGCTCTCGTACCGCGCCATGACGGTCTGCCAGGAGCACCACATGAAGATCGACCTCACTGGCTACCCGAAGTGTGTGCGCCCGAGACAGGTCAGCGTGCTCAGCAAGATCGTCACTATCGCCGACAGCTATGACGCCGCGACGTCCCGTCGTGTGTACAAAACCGAGCCTCTTGCCCCGTCGGCCGTCCTCGAGGAGATGCGCGACAACCCGCGTCGCGGACTCGACCAGGTTCTGGTGAAGGCGTTCATCAATCTGCTCGGGATTTATCCCGTTGGAACGCTCGTCGTTCTCGACACCTTCGAGCTGGCCGTTGTTTCGGCGGCGAATCCTAATCCGGAAGCGCTTTCCCGGCCGATCGTCAAGATCATCAGCGACGCTCAGGGAAACACCATCAGCCCACCGCTTACCGTGGACCTGGCCGTTCCTGAAGCTGGCGGTCAGTACGCGCGCTCGATCATCAAGACGGCCGACCCGGAGCGCTATGGCATCACCGTCGGCGACTACCTCATCTAACCCGATCGCGCGTCGATTCGACGCGCTCAGCAAGAAGTCCCGCCGCGCCCTGGTCTGTTACGTGACAGCGGGCCATCCGGACCTCGGGCGATCACTGGACACGCTGCACGCTCTCGAAGAGGGTGGCGCGGATATCATCGAGCTCGGAGTCCCGTTCTCCGATCCGATCGCCGACGGGCCCATCATCCAGGCGAGCTCACAACGCGCGTTGCAAAACGGCATGACCTACGAGGGCGTGCTGGGCCTCGTTAGCCGCGCGAAGCTCGACCTCCCAGTGGTCCTTTTCAGCTACCTGAACCCGTTGCTCGCGGCCGGGCCCGATGCTCTCAACCGGGCCGCCGATGCGGGCGCCAGCGGGATTCTCATCACCGACATACCTGTCGGCGCCGATCCGGAGCGCGAGCAATGGCTTGGGAGCAGCCCGCTGGCTTTCATCCGATTGGTCGCGCCGACCACCCCGCTGGATCGAATGACCGAAATCGCCCGTCACGGAAGCGGATTCGTTTATCTTA
Organism: Gemmatimonadales bacterium; assembly: GCA_038210945.1. Lineage (GTDB taxonomy): Bacteria > Gemmatimonadota > Gemmatimonadetes > Gemmatimonadales > Gemmatimonadaceae > UBA4720. Next base: position 4,422 of record JBBQWD010000040.1, on the reverse strand, counting down.
TCAGCCGGCTCGGAGTAACCGGCGTGCAGAAGGATACGGCGACGTCCTTGCCCGAGACCATTGCCAGACTGCGGTCGACGACGACGCTCCCGATTTGCGTCGGTTTCGGGATCTCCACTCCAGATCAGGCTCGGAGCGTTGGGAAACTTGCCGATGGGGTAGTCGTGGGCAGCGCGCTCGTGAGAGCGGCTGAAGATGGCGCGGAATCAGTTCTGAGACTTACTCGAAGTCTGCGAGAGGCCCTCGATGGGTAGCAGCCGCGAAAAACCGTTGGATGTCGTCACCCTCAAGGGGATGCGTTTTCACGCTCGCATCGGCGTACTCCCCCACGAGGCGGAAATCGCGCAGTCTATAGAAGTCGATGCTTCCCTCTGGGTGCGAAGGAGCGGCACGAAGCTCACCGCGAAAGACATCGTCGACTATCGCCGTGTTTACGATCTCGTCGCGGAAGTTGTGACCCACGGTCACATTAGCTTCCTCGAGGAGGTCGGCGAGCGAATTGCCGATCGAGCGCTCCAGCTCCCGCTGGTCGATCGTGTCAGGATTGCCGTGCGGAAACCGAACGTCGCGCTGCCTGGGCCGCTCGCTTACGCAGAGGTGGCGCTCGAGCGAGAGCGTGCGTGAAGGATGTCGCCTACATAGCTCTCGGCTCCAATCTCGGCCAGCGTGAGGTATTTTTGGCGCAGGCACGACGCGCGATCGCGGCCCTCGCCGGAACGCGGGTGCTGGGTCAGACCGACGCCGAAGAGACCGCTCCGATCGGACCGGTGGCCCAGGGACCATTTCTCAATCAGATGATCGCGATAGAAACCGAGCTTTCGCCGCAGGATCTCCTCGTCGAGCTGCAACGGATCGAGGTTGACGCGGGGCGCGTGCGCGAGGCGCGTTGGGGACCGAGAACTCTCGACCTTGACATCGTCTTGTTCGAGAACCAGAGCGTTCAGGAGAAAGGGCTCACCGTTCCCCATCCCGAGCTCTCGAACCGGGACTTCTGGCTGAGAGAGCTCAATGCGCTCCGGAGCACGCGCGTTGACTAAAACAAAGCCGCAGACGGAGCGAGCCGTCACGGTTCGCGATTTCGCCGAGCGCAAGCGCAAGGGCGAAAAGCTGGTTGTCATGACCGCGTACGATGCGCTGTTCGGGCGACTCGTCGACGAATCCGGCGTCGACGCAATTCTCGTGGGCGATTCGGTCGGAACAGCCGTGATGGGCCTTCCGTCGACGCTGCCCGTCACGCTCGACCACATGATCTATCACGCGTCGGCGGTGCGCCGCGGAGTGAAGCGCGCACTGATCATCATCGACATGCCGTTTCTCTCCTATCAGGCGAGCATCGAGAGTGCGGTGCTCAATTGCGGACGCGCGATGCAGGAGACTGGTGTCGGCGCCGTGAAGGTCGAAGGCGGAAGCCCGGAGATGCTCGACACTGTTCACGCATTGGTTCGAACAGGAATTCCCGTCATGGCTCATATCGGCTTCACGCCTCAATCCGTCAACACGATCGGTGGCCCGCGTGTTCAGGGCCGCGAGGAGGAAGGAGCAGAGAGACTGATCGCCGAAGCGAAAGGGTTGGAGGAGGCTGGCGCCTTCGGGATAGTGCTGGAGCTCGTTCCCGCTACTGTCTCCGAGCGCGTCACGGCTGCAGTCGGCATTCCGACCATCGGAATCGGAGCAGGTCCGCGATGCGACGGCCAGGTGCTGGTTCTCCCCGACGTGCTCGGGCTGAACGACACGTTCCAGCCGAAGTTTCTCAAGCGTTACGCCGAGATGGCCGAAGACGTTCGAGATGCGCTAGGCGCGTGGGCGCGTGATGTTCGCGACGGTGCATATCCGGATGCCGACCACAGTTTCTAGAATGCAGTCGGTCGCCACGATCGCCGAGATGCGGCACGTCGTCGCCGATGTACGAGCGAAAGGGCAGAGCATCGCGTTCGTGCCGACGATGGGCGCACTTCACGAGGGTCACCTCACGCTTGTCGATGAAGCGAAGCGCCTCGCCGAGGTGGTGGTGATGAGCATCTTCGTCAACCCGCTTCAGTTCGCTCCGAGCGAAGACTTTGCCCGCTACCCGCGCACGCTGGACGATGATGCGAAGCTTGCGTCGGAGCGGGGCGTGGATTTCCTGTTCACCCCGACGAAAGAAGACATCTATCCGGAATACGCGCCCGTCGTGATCGTGCATCCGGGAAGCATTGGGAAGGAGTGGGAGGGCGCTGTACGCCCGCATCACTTCGAAGGCGTTCTCACCGTTGTCGCGAAGCTCTTTCACATCGTCATGCCGGACGTCGCGGTATTCGGACAGAAGGATCTCCAGCAGGCAGCAGCCGTGAAGGCGATGGTCCGCGATCTAAACTTCCCTGTTGGAATTCTGGTGGCGCCAACTGTGAGGGAGCCCGACGGCCTCGCGATGTCGAGCCGGAACCGGTATTTATCCGCGAAGGAGCGCGAGCTGGGCCTCAAGTTGTCCAAGGCGTTGTTCGCGATGCACGACGCCTTCGTGAAAGGCGAACGCCGGGCGAGCGCGCTCGAGGCGACTGGCTGGCGGATGCTCGAGCGCGTTACCGGGTTGACGCCGCGCTATCTGGCAGTTGTAAACGCCGACACCTTCCAGCGGGTCAACAACGTGCGGCACGGTGATGCGGCGGTCGGCGCGATCCGTGTGGGCGAAACGAAATTGATCGATAACATCATCTTCTAGATGCTTCAGACACAGGCTTCCGGACTGCCGGTGTGGGCGCAGGTAAGCGAGAGAAGGCTCGCTCACATCCAGCGTGTGACGTCTCTCCTGCGAGCCTGGGGCGCGGCCATGCGACTATCGCCCGACGAGGCGAATGTCTGGATTGACGCGGGCACATGGCACGATGCTCTGCGCGATGCGCCGCTCCAGGAGCTGAGGCAGATCACTGGTGATCGCAAATCTCCCGACGGGCTCCTTCACGGCCCTGCCGTAGCGATCAAGCTGGAAGGGGAAGGCGAGCGCCGGAAAAACCTGCTCGACGCCATCCGGTATCACACGGTTGGAAGCGCGAAGTGGGACCGAACCGGTCAAGCGCTCTATATGGCCGACTACCTCGAGCCGGGCCGCAAGTTTCTCGCGGAGGATCGCGGCTTTCTTGCGAGCCAGGTTCCGCACAACTTCGATGGAGTGTTTCGCCAGGTAGTGAGGTTCCGACTCGAATGGTCGGTGCGGGAAGGCAATCACATTTTTCCCGAAACCGTCGAGCTCTGGAATAGTCTCAGGTGACGCGCACCGGGCCGCGCTACGGAAGAATCATCGTCGCGCTGCTGCTCGTGGTCGGAATCGGGTGGTTGCTTTGGAGAGTGTTTAGCGGTGGAAGCAGCGCTCTCGACAAGTATGCTCCGGCCGACGCGCGAGCGCCCGAGGGAACTCGAATCAAGGTCGAGGTCCTGAATGGCACCAGAACTCAGGGCCTGGCTCGACGCGCGACGCAGTACCTGAGGAGTCGCGGATTCGATGTGGTCGGCGCAGGCACGAACATCGAGCCGCGCGCTAATACCGTCGTCTACAACCGGTCATCACATCCGGAATGGGCACGCCTGGTCGCACGGGCGCTCAACGCGACAGCCGTCAACCTGCCCGATAGCTCACGCTACCTGGATGTGACCGTCATCCTCGGCGCCGATTGGCGACCGCCTCCGCTGCCTTTCCACCCGTAACTGCCCGCACGCCGCCGCGATGTCCATCCCGCGGCTCTTTCTAACCGCGACTTCCACCCCGGCAGCCCGCAGCCGTCGCGCGAACCAGTGGATCTGCTCGGGAGTGCTCGGTGTGAAGTCTCCGACGCCGCCCGGATGAAGGGGGATGAGATTCACGAAGGCGCGGCACTCGCGCGCCAATGCCGCGAGCTGGACGACTTGCTCCGCACCATCGTTGATGCCGCCAAGCATGACGTACTCGAACGTCACGCGCCGGTCGAACACCTTCGCAGCGTCGATCACGCTGGCGAGCGGATACTTGGTGTTGATCGGCATGAGCGACTGGCGAAGATCGTCATTCGGGGCGTGGATGGAGATTGCGAGGCGGAACTGCTCTGGCCGCTCGCCGAGCGCGACGACTCCAGGAAGGACACCAACCGTTGATACGGTTATGTGCCGTGCTCCGATACCAAGGCCCGACGGCGAATTGAGAACGGTGAGCGTGGGATCGACCGCTTTCCAGTTCATCATCGGCTCCCCCATTCCCATGAAGACGACGTTGGTAACCTGCTTGGGGGGATCGAGGAGCTTCATCTCGCGCACCTGTCCGGCGATCTCGAACATGTGGAGATTGCGCGTGAATCCCATCGCGCCAGTCGCGCAGAACGCGCATTGAAGGGCGCACCCGGCCTGCGACGAGATGCACAGCGTCAAGCGCGATCCTTCCGGGATCGAGACCGTCTCGATGAATTCTCCGTCGTCGAG